>JAGLRO010000155.1 GCA_023136245.1 Candidatus Heimdallarchaeota archaeon | reverse complement strand
AAATTGGAGTTATTAAAGGCATATGATTCCCTAATTTTGCGTTTGAAAGAGGGTTCAAGGAAACTCTTGTATTTCTTTTTTTAAGAATCTTAATGTCTTTTTCATTCAAGTGAATGCAATGTGCTGCTAAAAGTCTATCGT
Organism: Candidatus Heimdallarchaeota archaeon; assembly: GCA_023136245.1. Classification (GTDB taxonomy): domain Archaea; phylum Asgardarchaeota; class Heimdallarchaeia; order Heimdallarchaeales; family Heimdallarchaeaceae; genus UBA460. The sequence goes on along the minus strand of JAGLRO010000155.1, from coordinate 4,444 downwards.
CAAGTATTCCAATTTCATCTAGAAGCTCTGTTGGGGTTCTTACTTCTGGAAAATCTATTCCGTGTTTCTTATTCAGTTTTTTACTCTGTTCAATTTCTGAATCAGATTCAGCTAAATGTGTGTGGATTAGAAGTTTTGGTTTTTCATCATGGGATAAGTTAAATTCCTCAAGATACTCATGTGCTTGCTGAAACTCTGTAATGGTAACAGTATAAGGAGAATGTAAAGCTAAACAAACTCGAATTCTGCTATTGGTTGTATCATGATGCTTTTCTACAATTTCAATTGCATCATCAAGTGTTGCAATGTCAGAAATTATAGGAGCAGCAATTCCTCCTCTAAGTCCTGTTTCATAAAGAGCTTTGGCTTCAGAAGACGGAAACCAATACATTGAGTTTAGCGTTGTAACACCTGCTAAAATGGATTCTATTGATCCCAATTTTGCTCCCTTATAGACATCATCAGCATTTAATTTGTCCTCTAAAGGCCAAATATGTTTTCTTAGCCAGATATCAAGAGGAAGATCATCTGCAATTCCTCGAAAAATAGTCATAGCGAGATGAGTGTGACAATTAACTAAACCTGGAAGCAACAGCTGATTGTTGTCTCCTATTATATCATGACCTGAAATATCTTGTTTCAATTTATCATATTGTTGGATATTTACGATACGATTTTCCTCAATTAAGATAAGAGGATCCTTAACAAAGTGCAATTTCAAATTGCTATCATAATAGATTGCTAATCTTCCTCGAACAGCCAGTTCCATACACTACGTTGTATGTGAGACATATATGATTTTATCGTTCTATATTCTATGAATTAAGATATATTGGAATATGTGGAAAAATAGGTATTTGCTCGTTACAGCTTGGACATCTGTTGTTTGGATTTAGTTTGGAAAAAGTTACTGAAAAAACATCTCTCTTAATTAACAATTCAGAGCAGTTTGGGCAATAAGTACTTTGAAATGGATGTCCAGGAATATTACCTAAATAAACATATTTCAAACCTTCATTCTTAGCAATAGTGTGAGCTTTCTGAAGAATGGAAATGGATGTCTTAGGTTGTTTAGCTAAATAAGATGGAAAATAACGAGAGAAATGGACAGGAATTCTGTCAGATAGTTTGCTAATAACTTTTTGAGAAAAATCTATGATGAATTCCTCATCATCATTGAGTGTTGGGATTAGAAGATAAACAAGTTCGATATGAACTCCACGTTGAAAAGCAATCTGAAGATTATCCCAAACATGATCAACTTTCATGTCTAGCAAACAGTCGACAATATTCTTTGTTCCTTTGAAACTGACAGTCATTCCATTTAAACCAACATCAATTAGTAATCCAAGTGCTTCTGGTGTCATGTAACCATTAGTAACAAAGTGTTTGTAGTAATCTTCGGATAAAAGATGAAAAACATCATAAGCAAATTCTAGCGAAAGAGTGGGTTCGTTAAAAGAAAAACAAATTCCGTTTATTGAAGGATTGAAAGTTGCATTTTCAACAACTTTTTCAGGAGTCAATAAACTAGCATCAGAGTAATTGGGTGGAGGAGGAGTTTTCGATATTTCCCAATTCTGACACCAGTTACAGATGAAATTACAACTCCATGAACCTAACGTTAACGCAGTAGATCCGGGATAAAAGTGATAAGCGGGTTTTTTTTCTATCGGATTTAAGCTGTAACTTGATACATCTCCATATTGGAGAGTGTACAATTTGCCTTCAATATTCTTCTTAGTTTTGCAAAAACCTACCTCCCCTTCTTTTATTACACACCTTCTATTGCAAGTATTGCATTGAACAGAGTTTTCTCTCAATTTCTTGTAAAGATATGCTTCTCTGATTCTTGGGTCATCACTGTTCAATTTGTTCAATAAAGATGCAAAAGTAATTTCTTAAATATCTTTTGCAAGAATCCCGACTCTTTTATCTGAAGAAAATGGAAAAAGAGAATTAGAATATAGCTAAAACAGCTCTAAGTATAGGTAGCAGAACTCCGAAGGTTGTCAGAATCTTTGGTCCCCATGTTTGTAGATAGTGTTTTGCATCTCTGACAACTTTAAGATTGAAGATTTGAGTTTCTATAGGTTCATTATTAGCTATAAAGTCCATTGCAATTAGATTTGTTCCAATATTCTCAGAGTGTGCTGAAATCCATTTTCCTGTTCCAGTGTATAGTATTGCAGTAAGGCTGACAGATAGTTTTATAAGGGAATCTTTTTGTCGAAGAAAAAATAATTTGTGCTGTACTTTTTAAATCAAAAATAGTAAACTAAACGTGGTTTATACTCATGAGCTATGTTTTAATGAAGGTTTTGGAATCTGCACCGTATAGGTATGATAGAGGAATCAAGATACTTACATTAGGCAGAATAACTAAATCATATGATCGAATTATAGAAAATATACAAGAAAATGATAGGGTTCTAGATATTGGTTGTGGAACTGGAATGTTAAGTTTCAGAGCTATATTGAAGGGAGCTCATGTGACAGGTTTTGATATAAATCCTGAAATGCTTTCAATAGCAGAGAAACGAGCAAAAGAACTTGATGCTAAAGATAAACTAGTTCTGATTGAAATGGGTGTAGCTGAGATTGATTCTTTTGAGAAAAATGAATTTGACATAGTTATGAGTGGACTCTGTTTTTCTGAATTGAGTATTGATGAAACAAACTTTGTTTTGGATAAAATAAAAGGTATCATCAAATCAGGAGGATTATTGTTAATAGCTGATGAGGTTAAACCTCAGTCAATTCTAAAAAGAATTATGCATTTTCTGATACGTATACCATTAGTTATATTCACTTATATCTTGACACAAACAACATCAAGAGCAATATCTGGATTGGAACAAAAAGTTGAATCAGCAGGATATATAATAACTGCAACAAAGAGAAATTTCTTGGGTAATTTTATTGAATTAGTTGCACGATATGAGGAAAGTGATGTATAAGTGAAATTCACAAATTTCCTTTATTATGTTTTTATCAATATCGTTGAAACACTTATCAGATTCTTTCCTGTTCCAACAAAAACAGGTTGCAGAAAAATAGGATCGCCTGATCAAGATTCACCAGTATTTTTAACTTGCAATTTTCATTTAACTGTTCTTCGAGTAAAAAGAGCTCTTAGAGGGATTGATTGTTATCTCCTAGTTGCTAATAGTAAAGGAATCAATGTTTGGTGTGCTTCAGCTGGAGGTTTACTTAACAATCACAGCGTTATTTCAATAATCAAAACAAGTGGAATAGAAGAGAAAGTTGAGCACAAAAAAATTATACTCCCACAACTAGCAGCACCCGGTATTGAAGCTAACGAGATAAAGAAAAAAACAGGTTGGAATGTTATTTGGGGACCAGCAGATGCAAAAGATATCCCTTCTTTTCTTAAGAAGAATTTCGTAAAAACCACTGAGATGAATTCAATAAGATTCTCAATAATTCAACGAATAGAAGTAGCTTCAATGTGGGCTTTTATGATATCTATTATTTTAACAATAATTTGGCTTCCACTTTTCTTAAGAGAAACACCTGCAATGTTGATTCAAGTGTGGTATATATCATTAGTTGTTTTTCTATTATTTCCACTATATGAACCCTTACTCAGATTAAGAAAGAGATTATTATTCGTCAATTTAGGTAGAATTCTTGTGTTTTTGATAATATTGTTTTCTGCAGCAGTTGGTATAGTCATTTATGTCTTCGCTATTAAACAGTATGAGAAATGGTTGTTGATAAGATGGTGTATCTTCTCGGTAAGTGTAGTTATTCTAATAATGATAGATCTAGCAGGAACAACACCTGTAATAAAAAGCGGACTTCTCGAAGAAAGAACATTCAGTATTGCAATAGAGAAAGAAAAATGTGAAGGAACTGGAATATGCATTCAAGTGTGTCCAAGAAATTGTTATGAATTAAACTCGAAAACGAACAAAATAAGAATGATAAACGCTGAACTTTGTGTTCGGTGTGGGGCATGTATTGTTCAATGCCCATTTGATGTGCTGTATTTCAAGAATGAAAAAGGGCAAGTAATATCTCCAGATAATGTAAGAAAATTCAAATTAAATCTAATGGGAAAAAGAGATTGTTGTATTGCTTGCAAAATCAGTAATCAATTAATAAAAGCATAGTGGATAATCTTTCTTTTCTGAGAAAATACAATTAGAAAGGTTGTAATCGAAAAGGGAAGTGATGATTGTAGATTCATGGAAGCTCTTTCTTTGTCTAATTCATTTAGAGTTTCAAAAGAATATGAAATATCGTAAAATGTGAAGGAAACAAGACTATCATAATCAACTGAAGGCACTGAAATTCTAGATGGATATATTGAACTTACATGAATTGTATTATTTGCTACATATGTCGTTTCATTTTGCCATAATGGATCCCCCGTGTTTGGATTCACCTCAAATCTAGGAAAATTAGAACTTGATAT
>JAGLRO010000154.1 GCA_023136245.1 Candidatus Heimdallarchaeota archaeon | reverse complement strand
TCTTCTCTTTTAACTTCCAATGGTATCTCACCTAGTTCATTGAAATTTGTCCTTTTTGATGAGACAGCTGAATATAAAATGTTTGAAGGCGATGCTGGTGCAGTCGATAAAATGGGAACCATTTTTGGAATAATCGGTTTAATCATATGTATCGTCATCATATTTAATACATTAAGTAAAATGATCAATGCTCAACGGAAGAACATTGGTCTTTTTTTGTCTATGGGATCAAAAAAAGTTAAAATTCTCTTACATTATTCAAGCATAACACTCCTTTTGAGCACTGTAGGTATAGTCATAGGCATTCCTCTAGCTTACAGTTTAGCAATCGGTATGGCAAAAATGGTTGTAAGATTATATGGTTTTCATCAGATCGCCATGACAATTCCTGTGATGGAATTCGTCTATGGTGGAGTTATAACATTAAGTGTATGCTTTCTATGTTCAATCCTTAGTGCTCTCTCAATCACATCAGTTACACCAAGAGAAGCTATGAGTGTAGTATTTACAAGAATTAAAACAACCAAAAAATCATTAGCTGAGAAAGTTCTTGGTTGGATACCTTTGTTCAAATCAATACATATGGTTGTTCCATTACGAGAAGTATTTCTCAAAAAAAGGAAAAGTATGATTACAATCTTAGCTCTAATAACTTCCATGATTTTCCTAGTTAATTCTTTAGCAATGGTGCATAATGTCTTTGAAGTGATGACAAGCAATTTTGACGAGTATAATACTTATGATATACAAGTAATTTTAGAAACTCCGGCATCTGTTAATAATATACGCAATTTCATGGACGGGAGTAGTCTGGATGAATTGAAGGATATAACGCATTATGAAGTATTTGTTGATGTTTACACTAAAATTGTTCATAATGGTGAATTATTAAGTTGGACAGAATTAGTTTGTTATCAAGAGAATTCAACTTTACGAAACTTCAATGTTATAAAAGGAGAATTTGAACAGAATTCTGATTTAGATAATAATACAGTTTTACTTGGCAACACAATAGCTGGTAAATATGATATTGAAATAGGTGATGAGATTGAGATTGGTATTCTTGGTAACTATACTGTAAAAATAACTGGATTGGTTGGTGAATTAATAGATTTTGCAATTCTTTGGACTTATGAATCTTTTCAAGATAGAGGAGCTAATCTCTTCTTTGGAATACCTGATGACTGGGTAAATGGGATGATATTTACAGTAAATAAAGATGCAAATTTAGAAGTAATAAGGACAGAAATAGAGAATAGATTCAATGTAGCAGTGTGGACTGAATCAGATGTGGTGAGGAAATCTGTTCTCGGAATGATGCAAGCAATGATTGGTGTCATGGTTCTGTTTCTTGGAATAGGGATTCTAATAGGTGTAATGTTCAGTTTCCAATCGATGTACATGGCTTTTGTAGATAGACAACAAGATTTTCTATCATTTAAGGCAATGGGTACTGAAACGAAATATTTACGGAACATGATATTCTGGGAGAACGCCATTCTTTGTATTATAAGTCTAATCCTCACAATACCTTTCGGATATCTAACATATATCTGGTCTATGGATTATTTATTAGGAAATAATTTCTATATGCCTACAACAATTCCATGGTATGCTTGGCCAATTGTTCTAATCTTATCATTCCTCTCGCTATGGTTTGCTACATTCAGACTTATGCGAAGGATTAGAAAAATGAATCTTGCTAATGAATTACGTCAGACTGGCACAACTTAAATAACTAGAAATTCAAAATCTAAGAAGGATTAAGAAGAGCTTTTACAACTATTATAGTGGAAAATTCTTTGAAGAAGAATAATTTCTTGGTTAATCAGCTGTAAGTCTCTCTAGTTTGAAGATGACTGGTCGTTTTCCATCAGAACAGCAAGTTACTGCTACATTGGGATCAACAGGTGCGTATACTCCACCAAAATACAGAAATCTCAAGTGTTCATAGATATCATGCCAAGCCCATGTACAATCGAAGTCTTCAGGACGTTTTAGACTTTCAACTATCATCTCTTGACCTTCTTGAAAATAAGGACATATAGCTGCAGGTTCTTTGAATGGAAATTCTTCCCCAAACATCTCTTTAGGATCAAGTGTCTTTAGAACTGTTATTTTTATATTAACCATTTATATTCAACTGTATATTTTTTTGAAAAACTAAGCTGAGATACTTATGATACTTTCGCAAGAAATGAACTTTCATCTTATTGATATTATATCACAATATCTAATTATGTGCACAAAATTGAACATAAAAGTTTAAGAAATTAAAATACTCTTTTCTATATAAAATGATGAATATGAAAAAACAAAAACTAACATTAAAGAATTGCTTAGCAACTCTTTTTATTTTTACGCTATTGCTACAGCTTTCAAGTAATAATTATAATGGAGCAAGGGCTGAAACTATTCAAGATCAAGAATTCAGATTTACTTCAACGGTTGGGATTGTTATCACTGATGCGAATGTTGCGTCTTATAGCTCCTCAGGAACTGGTGTTTCAGCTAGTGATCCCTATATAATTGATAATCTAATGATTAATACAACAGACTCTACAGCAGTCAGGTTTGAATCTATTACAGCATACTTTGTTCTCCGTGACTCTTATCTAAAAGGTCAAACCTACGGGGTTTATATTGCTGCTGTCACTTCAGGTACAGCTTCAATTGTAAATTGCACAGTTGAAGGAGCTCTTACTATAGGTGGACCCAATGCTCATTATCTAAATATCTACAACAACACTCTCAGATCCAGTCAAGGTTCCTCCTATAGACGTGGTCTCAATTACACTAGAAACGTAGTCTATGCTACTGGATCTTATAGTGGTTCTATGATTCGAATGGAAGATGAAGATAACATCATGAAAGACAATATATTTTACGGAAATACTTCTTCAATTAGATTTAGCGGCATTAACAATTCCACTATAGAAGGTAATGTTCTACATAGTGCAGGATTTTACATCTTTGACGATGATATAACCAATATATCAAATAACACATTTAGCAATAATATCGTGAACGGAAAACCATTCGGATTTATTTATAATAGGACAGATGAGACTATTTCTGGAAATCAATACGGTCAGATATATCTAGTAAATTCAATTAACACTGCTAGTGAAGGATATACGATAAGTGATGTTAATGTGGGAATACAGGTTCAGAATTGTACAAATATCACTATAGATAATGTTGTCATATCTGGAAAATCGGGAATTGAAGCAATTAACACTCAAGGTATACTGATAGAAAATTGCAATCTAAATGGATTTGATAGAGGAATAGTGCTTGATACTGTAAATAGCTCTATCGTTCAAAACAATTATTTCACAGGTTACTGGTACGGTCTTGAATTTGCTTGGGCAGATATTGTACAGATTAATAACAACAGTATATTAGATGCGACAGAATATGGTATTTACTGCGAGGATAGCTGGAATATTGATGCTAAATTCAACATTATCAGCTGTTATGTTGAATCTGCAGGTTCCGAAGTGTCTATATATTTCAGTACATGCGAAAATGTGACTATATTTTATAATGTTTTTATTAGTTTAGGAGAACTCATGGCTCATCCCGCTGTAGAGTGGTCTACGTCAAATATAATTTGGTACAATGACACTTTAGAGATTGGAAACTATTATTCAGACTGGAACGGTATGGGTACTTATCCATTAACAGGTAACGTAGGTAGTGTTGATCTCTATCCTTTCATTGATATAGATGAGGATGGTCTTAATGAGTTTGATGAAGTAATAGTTCACTTCACAGACCCCTTCAACGCAGATAGTGATTCAGATGGTCTAAGTGACGGAGAAGAAGTAAACACTCTCAGTACAGATCCTCTTTCAGCTGACACAGATTCTGATGGAATGGACGATTATTGGGAAGTAACAGAAGGTACAGATCCCACTACAGATGATGCAAACGAGGACCCTGATGAGGATGACTTGACAAATATAGAGGAATATAATCATAATACTCAACCAATGAATAATGATACCGACTCAGATGGATATCTAGATGGAGAAGAAGTGGAAGCAGAAACTGATCCATTGAACAGTTCCGATTATCCAATAGCTGCTGATGGACCTAACTTGGGACTGATCATAGGAATTGCAGGAGGAGTGGGGGCAGCTATCGTATTTACTGCTTATATACTCATAAGAAAAAGAAAATCTAAAAAAATTACTAAGAAAAAGAAAAAGTGATTGATTTCGCTTTTCTTTCATTTTTTTCAGTTTGGCATTGAATATTTCTAATGCAAATAAATATAAGC
>JAGLRO010000153.1 GCA_023136245.1 Candidatus Heimdallarchaeota archaeon | reverse complement strand
TGTCAGTAAAAGATTTAACTTTTGTAGATAAAGTTAAAGATCTTATCGAAAAGGCCAGTAGGGTAGGGACCAAAATATACCTCCCAGAGGATTTTGTAGTAACTGAGGATTTACGAAGAATTGTACCAGTCGAAACTGTTTCTAGTAAAGAAATGAAGAATAGGCAAATCGGAGCAGATATTGGTCCTAGAACAATCATGGAATATACAAAGGTTTTAGCTGATTCTAGAGAAGTATTGTGGACAGGACCAATGGGTATGTTCGAAATTGATGAATTTGAGAAAGGGACAAAAGAGTTAGCTCAGTTTCTCGTAGAACGTAATATAACAACTTTTGTGGGTGGAGGAGATTCTGCAGCAGCATTTGAGAAATTCGATTTTGAGAAAGACATTTCTTTTATTTCTACTGGTGGAGGAGCTAGTCTTGCGGTTATGAAAGGTGAGTTGCTTCCTGCTATAGATTATCTCTAACATTATTTTTCGTATTGTCGAAACGGTGGTATTAAGTCATCTGGGAATGGTGATTTATACTGCTCTCCTTTTGTCCATTCTTTAAATTCTTTCTTAGCTTGTTCTACTGCCGTAGAATCTTGCATGAATTCAATTGCTGTTAAAGCTAATACTTTTGCTGCAGTAAGCATACCTTTATGTCCAATGCTCATACCGCTTGAAGCCACGTATTGCCAAGAATGACCAGGGTTTCCTATTGCTGAACAAGCAGTTATAATTTCACCAGTAGGTACTTTATAACACACATCACCAACATCAGTTGAACCACCATGTGATTTTCCTTGACCCATTGGGGGTAATATGATATCACATAATGGTTGTTCTATTAATTTTTCAGCTGTAGGTAAAAATTCTTGGGGAACCAGTCTTAAAAGACCTTCTGTACTGCCTTCTGGAAAAGTTTTTCTAATCTCTTCTGCAAATTTTTTATCTTCTTCATCAAATAGAGGTACTCCTACTTCTTTGAATTTTGACTCAAGCACTTCTTGAATTTTTTTAGTATATCTTGTATTATACATACTACTTAGAAAGTCTATTTCCATTTCAGTTTCTGTCATCAAAGCCGCTCCTTTTGCAACTTTTTCTACTCTTTCATACAGATCCTCAGCTTGTTTACGATTAATGCCTCTAACAAAATACCACACTTCAGCTTCATCTGGAACAATATTTGGTGCTACACCACCCTTCAAAATACAATAATGCAGTTTGCAATCAGGAAGCATATGTTCCCTTAGGTAATTACAACCAACATTCATTAATTCAACTGCATCTAAAGCACTTCTACCGTTATGAGGATCTCCTGCTGCATGAGCTGTTCGACCATGGAATTTAAAGATTACAGAATTCACTGCGTTTGCAGTTAGATAAGAAACCATATTCAGTGAAGCTGGATGCCATGTTAAAGCTATATCTACATCATCAAATAATCCATTGGTAATCATGTATCCCTTAGCATTGAACATTTCTTCAGCTGGTGTTCCATAAAACCGAATAGTTCCTTTAATATTCCCTGATTCGATTTCTTGCTTGACAGCTAAACAAGCTCCTAATGCACCAACACCTAGTAGGTTGTGACCACATCCATGTCCTGGGGCTCCTTTTTCTAGAGGTTTTCGATAAGGCACTTTATCTTGACTTAATCCTGGAAGAGCATCATATTCTCCTAGAATCCCTATCACTGGTTTTCCGGAACCATAAGTTGCTATAAAAGCTGTAGGCATTTTTGCTACTCCTCTTTCAACTGTAAAACCAGCTTTTTCTAGAGCATCTGCTAAGGTTTTCGATGATACTTCTTCAAGTAATCCAAGTTCTGGAGTACTCCAGACGTTATCGCTAAGACTAATTAAATGCTGACGATTTTCTTCTATCCAAATAATAACAGAATTGTTCATAAAAACATTAAAAATTTGTTTTCTTTAAAAAATTATCCTCAAAATGAACAACATTTCAAGTTTTTTTCATCTAATTTCTAAAGATAAGCTATTTCAAGAGCTTTAATAAATTCAGCAGGGATAATCTTTCCTTCAGCAAAACTCCAGAAACTGGGATCTCTCAACTCCATTGAAGGAGGGGAAGTATATCTTCTGAGTAAGAAATAAAGAACATCCTTTAAAGAAACAAAAGCAACTGACCAGTTTTTTTCTTGAATAGCTTTTTTTGCATCTATTACTTCAGTCCATTCTTTTTCTATTCTTTGCTCTTGATACAGAAACATTGTTGCTTTATATAATTCCATAACTTTGGATTCTTCTACAACTGGATGTAGTTCTGGATATTCTTTCAGTCTATGTGAGATTGGGAGACCATTATCAAACCTATATTCATATCGCGAAAGCAACACTAAATTTTCTTCATAAGCCTGTTTTGTCCAAAGAGCATCTGGGGGTTTTCCCATCATCTGTATGTAGAGTCTATGTTCAGGGTTCCATTGCCATTTATCGCATATAGAGAGATTATTTTGAATAAAATTATCCTTATCATACCAAACAATGCATTTTCCAAAAAAAGAAACATACAAGGAGATCTGATAGATATCACTCAAGCTCTCAATCTGTTTGTTAATTGTTTTAAGCATATATTCTTTATCATGAAACCAAATGTCAAGAGGTTTATCGTGAACTAGAATCTTCTTATTCTGAATAAAAGGAGAAAGATGATCTTTTACAACAACAATATCGATATCACTAGTTTCTGTTTGAATTCCTTCTGCCCAAGAACCTATAAGAAATATAGAAATAGTAAGTTCATCTAGCAAATTCTCGATTGCCCATTTTTCAACGTTTTCAAGAATTTTTGGATCGCTAGATTCTTTTTCCATCATCTTTTTCCATCATAGTTGAAATATAAAAAGTTTTTTAGAGTAATGATAGGCAATAACAATTAAGTTGAGAAAAATGAAAGTCGTTTCCATAAATAGTAGCCCTCTTGGTGATAAGGGACATACAGCAATGATTTTAACACCTTTTCTGGAAGGAATGAAAGATGCTGGAGCAGAAGTGATCCATTATCTTACTAAAGATCTCAAGATCAATCCATGTTGCGGTCAATTTACTTGTTCTATCAAGAATATTGACTGTATCCAGAAGGATGATATGAATGAAATTCATCCCCACTTATTAGAAGCGGAGATTTGGGTTTTTGCAACACCCCTCTACATATCAGGGATGAGTGGTCCGATGAAGATTTTTATTGATCGAATGCTAATTCCATGGGGGGATACTTATGTAGTTTTCAAAGATGGACGATCTCATCATCCCATGCGAAAAAAACATGAAAATGGAAAAGTAATTCTAGTTTCGAGTTGCGCGTATTGGGAATTAGAGAATTTTGATTTACTCATTGAACACATGAAAGAATTTTGTTTTCATGCTGAACGTGACTTCTTGGGATCTATACTCAGACCGCATTCACCAATAATGAAATTCATGCAAGATGCTAAAGAAAAGCTAGAAGAAATCAAGAACGCAACATATAATGCGGGAAAACAAGTAATTGAAAATGGAAAATTTAAGAGCGAAACATTGAAAAAAGTAAGCCAACCGCTGATACCAATGGAAAATTACGTCCGAAAAGTTGAATAAAGATGAAAAGAGAAAAGAAAAAAGATGTTATTTCTTCTTCTTTTTTGGTGTTGAACTAGGCTTCAGAAGTATTGCCAACGTCACCATTAGAATTATCTGAATTGCACCCACTATTCCTGCAATCACAATGATTTCTCCCCAGTTGAAATCTCCAAAGAATCCGCTTAGTGCTCCAGAACTGAGTATTTCTACTGATTCAACGTTTGATAATTCACTTTCAGCAGCATAATTACTTGCAACAATCGAGTAATAGTAGGTTCCAGTTTCATTCAACTCATCTTCAAAAGTAGTAGTAGATACTGAAGCAATCGGTGTCAAAGAACTTGTTGATAGGATATATGATTCATCTCTATAGACATCATAATACTCAGCACCAAAAGATTCATCCCAGTAAAGTGTTAAGTTTCCCACTGAAGATGGATTAGGTGATATAGGATACAAAGTTGTTTCTTCAGGAGGTCCTACAAATTTTCTGTAGAACACATCCCAATCCGATCCTGCTCCATTATAGTCAGTCTGATCATACCAAGCGATAAGAACATGACCCAAACTGTCAACAACAATAGATGGAATATAAGAAGTACCTGTAATATCTGTAGAAACTAGAGTTAAGGGAGACCAGTCTTCAGATGGAGTGTTTCTGTACTTATAGTATATATCCCAATCAGAACCAACTCCTGGATACTCAGTCCAATCTTCCCAAGTGATATGTATAGTCCCTTCTTGATCTATTGCAATAGAAGGAAGAGCTGCCCAAAAAGTGCTTTCAACAGAGATAACTTCAGTAGTTGTCCAAGTTGATAAATGAGGGGCAGAATATTTATAGAAAATATCCCAATCAGTTCCTGATGCTTCATAATTTGTTTCGTCTTCCCAAGCAATATGAATTATACCTTCATTATCAATAGTCATAAAAGGATCTCTTGAATCACTAGTACTTTCACTACTAATAAAAACAATCGTTGACCAATCTTCTTCTGAAATTGAGTATTTTTTGTAAAATATATCATCATCAGTTCCACTTCCTAAATCTGAGAGATCATACCAAACTAGGTGAATATTACCTTCTTCATCAACATTAACATCAGGATTATATGAGCCAAGATCTGATTCTGTAGATACTAAAGTCATTCCTAACCAAGTACTAGTAGCAATGGTTAGATTATTGTAAAATATATCATAATCAGTACCTCCTAAATCACCAACATCAGTATTGTCTGACCAAGTGATTGATGGATTTCCTTGATTATCAATAGCAATTGATATTTGCTGTAGATTTGATGTACTATCTGTGGAAACCAATTCTGTTGATGTCCATGTTCCATCTGGAGTTCTTCGCTTGTAAAAAACATCACCATCAGGACCAGCTGAAAGTATGTCAGTTTGATCGTGCCAAGAAACATGAGTATTACCGTTTTGATCCACAGCAATTGAAGGATTATTTGATAAAGCAGTACTCTCTGTAGATACAGTTTCAAGATTAGACCAAACCCTAGTCTCAGCATTCCATTGAATATAGAAGACGTCTGTATCAGTCCCTGAACCTTCTAAATCATCTGTTTCGTCTTCAAAGACAACATGAATATTGTCATTTTTATCAATTGCTAAATCGTGTCCATAAGTATCATCATCTGTTTGTGAGAGAATTTCAATAGATGTCCAAAACCATAAAGATTTATCAATCGCTTCGACTTGAGAAACATTATCCATTAAATTTAGAGAAGCTTGCGTTCTTATTAGCAAAGAACCAGAAAACATCATTAATATTAAGATTAAACTTAAACAAAAGAAGAGTTTTTTTCTTTTCATTATTTTAAACCTCAAAATTAAGATGTTTTGTCCTTGGCTATAAATATTTTCTAGACAAATAGAAGAATCAATTATTAGTGAATTAAACTTATAAATGCTTTAACTTACAACTTATTGCTAGAGAATTTCTCTCTTTTAAAACTATAATTTAGGTGAAAATATGCCAATTAAAATTACTGTATTAAAGAAACTTAATCCAAAAGATATTTTTGGAAAAGAGATTAAGAATCCTGAAGGAAAAATCATCCCTACATGCTCAGCTTTCGAAGAAGGACAAGAATTTCTAGTTGAAAAACTAAACCAACCTGATAAATTCTGTGGATGGGCATGGAGAGATATTTACAAAGACGTATCTGTTCTCAACTTTGGAGGAGATTTTCCATGGACTGAACCAAATGAAGTTGTAACTTGCTGTACAGATGGCTACAGACCAGTAATATTCAAGCTAGAAAGAATGTTAGAAGAAAGTTGATTTTTTTTTCTATTTGTTTTTTTTTTCAAACTGCAAAGGAGAGTTGATAATACTAGTTGATGAAAAAAAAGGAAATTGTCTCTATTAATTATGATTCATTAGAAAGTTGGATTGAAAATCAATAAATTATTTTTTTCCCTTAATCTTAATATTTATCAATAATTTCAACGTCTTCTAATTTATGGTTACCCAAATAATTGATTTCAATCCTCATACTGCTGATGAAGAGATATTTAATTCCTATCTTGATTATATAGACGAATTATTCATAGAATTGAATCCTGAAGATCCACTCACTCCGAGGGAATTTGTAAAGAAAGCTTTGAAGAATCGTCCATCTGGTGAAAAGTTAATAGGAAAGTTAGTAGTTGATGAAAAATTAATAACTACTATTGGACATCTTTTTCTGGTTATTTTCACTGAAAAAAGTCAACAATATGAGAATAATAAACACTCAGCGAGAGTTGAAATTTCTTTCCTCAAGGATAACTATAATCGAAATCAGGCTTTAGATTTGCTCAAAATTGCATTAGATTTAGTTAAAGAACATGATGAAGTAACTACCATCGATACATGCTCTTACAGAGAAAGAGAGTGGAAGATGTGGGAGAGTTTAGGAGGAAAACTAGCACTAGAAGGAGCCGAAAACAGACTTTATTTGGAAGAAGTAAACTGGGAACTAATCGAGAAGTGGAGACAAGAAGGACAAAAAAGAGCAAAAGAAGAAGAAATTAAATTAATTTCATTTCAAAAGTGTCCCGATGAAATTCTCAAAGATTATACTTCACTTTTTACTGAAATCTTAAGACTAATTCCTCTGGGTGAGTTTGATTTTGTTCCTGGAGATGAAACACCTAAAAACAGAAGAGAAAAGGAACAAAGGTTTGAAGAACTGGGGTATGACTGGTATTCGCTTGCAACA
>JAGLRO010000152.1 GCA_023136245.1 Candidatus Heimdallarchaeota archaeon | reverse complement strand
AGATTCTGTACACTCCTGGGCATACTTTAGGATCGATTTCTCTACTTCTAGATTCGAAGGAATTATTTGTTGGTGATTTATCTATGGGTTTTCCAATGAGATTATCACCTGGTCTACCTATAATATGTGAAGATAAAGGATTACTTCTGAAAAGTTGGCAACGAATTGCTGAAGAGGATGTATCAATAATATATCAGGCACATGGAAGGAAATTCAAAAAGAAAGTGTTCAACAAAGTTGTTAGTAACATAAAGAAATGAATATTAACTTAAAGATTAATATAAATTTCATGCCATCTTTCGAAATTAGTGATTCGCCCTTTGAAGGAAAACAGGTTAAACTTAGAGCTCTAGAATTAACTGATTTACCTCAAATAATGAAACATTGGAACACATATGAAACACGAATTGGATTAGGAAGATATATTCCAGAATCCATTGAACAGAGGGAAGAGTGGATTAAGAAAGTTACAAAAGAAAACCAGAGCGGTAAATCATACACATTTACGATTATAGATAAACAAACAGAAGAATTTCTTGGAACTTGTGCTTTGCAAAGAATAAATCCAGTGAGTAGAAATGCTTCTTTAAGTGTCGTAATCCTAAATCCGGAGAATCAGAATCAGGGATTTGGAACTGATACAGTAAATAGTTTACTCAAGATTGGATTTGATGTATTGAATCTGCACAGGATAGAACTACATGTGTTTGAATTTCTGAAGAGTGGTATCCATGTATATGAAAAAGCTGGATTCAAAAAAACAGGTGTAAGAAGAAAATCATCATTTATTGCTGGTAAGTATTATGACGATATAATTATGGATATTTTAGAAGAAGAATATAGAGAAATGAATAAGCTTTAATGTATTTTAATAGTGAAAAAACTCAAGGAATTAAAGCAAAATAGGAATTCTAATGATAATTGAAGAGTATGAATCAAAATCACTGATCAGGACTACAAGAACATCACTATTCTCATGGTCAGAACTGTATCTCAATCCATATCAGGGATGTTATCATGATTGTAAATATTGTGATGGTAAATCTGAAGGATACTATATGCATGAGGATTTTGGGAATAGAATAAGAGTAAAGAAAAATGCTCCTCAGTTACTGGAACAATATCTAAAGAAATCAGGATTTTTCCCAATAAATAGAAAAAAAACATCAACATTAATTGATCACTTTCCAGACTTAAAAGAATCAGCAAATACTAATCTTCCTGGAAAATCTGTGATATTTATAGGAGGAGGTGTTTGTGATGTTTACCAACCAGTTGAAAAAGAAATTAAAATGACAAGGAAACTACTTCAAATTGCATATGATTACAAATTTCCTGTGTTCTTTCTAACAAAGAATAATCTGATTCTAAGGGATTTAGATCTATTAAAGAAGATAAATGAAGATAGCTTCGTTTGTGCAAGCTTTACGATTACATTAGCTGATGAAGAAGAACAGAAAATCTTTGAACCTAGAGCTAGTTCAACACAAGAACGTTTTGAAGCAATTGAGATTCTAAGAAAGGAGGGAATCCATAGTGGAGTATATTTTTACCCTGTTCTTCCATTTATTGGAGATACAGAAGAAAATATGAGGTCAATCTACAAAAATGCAAAAGATGTTGGAGCTGAGTTTATTTATTGTTGGGGGTTAACACTGAAACCTGGGAGAAACAAAAATGAATTTATGAATACTCTAAGGGAACATTTTCCACAACTTCATGGGAAGTATTCTAAACTTTATGGAAATGAAGACAAATACGGCAATCTGGATAGAGAACAATTCAAGAAACTTGGATTAATATGGCCGGAGATACAAGGATATAAGCTAGGATATGAACATGGATTAGATTATACAGCAGAAAGATATGTACCAGAAGGTAGAATTAAATCCAATTTATTATTATCTTCACTATTACATAGAATTGCTTACTTGAAGAGCTTCTTTATCAAAAGTTCGAAATATGAAGTCAGGCAACTTAATCTTGCAGCTAAGTTCCTAAGTACTTTTTCCAAAGACATTGCAAAAATTGAAGAAGAAGAAAGAGGAAAGCTTGAGCTTGATAAAACAATTATACCGTATATAGACGAGTTTTTGAAAAAAGGAAAAAGTAGTAGTTTAGATGAGCTAGAAACAAAAGCGTATGATTCTGTTTGCGAATATTTGAACAATCGAAGTTGATTCTTCTTACACAATCAGCTCGTTAATTATTTCTCAAATTTTTTTGATCAAACCAACATGCTAGTCGTTTGTTATCCTTAAATTAATACTCTCATATCAGCTCTGGTGAAATATCTAAATCCCCTTTTACCATGTTTCTTAAACAATTTTTCCGAATACTGAACTAAAGCTTTTATTCCTAATAAGGCGTCTAATTTGTCTCCAAAGCTTATCTCTAATGACCATCCTTCTTTCCTTAAACCCTTTGTAGGTGTTAATATCTTATCCATATCTGTTTCAGGTACAAGTTCAATACCAATGCCTTTATTCTTCAGAAAATCAATTCTCTTCTGCATAGATGTGTAGTTGCTATAGAATCTGGTACCTTTCATTTCACTGAAATAGTCAGAGCTTGCTAATTTGATATGTTCTTTGTCACCTTCTAGCTGGATTTTTCCCTTAATGCCCATTGTCCAGAGTAGCTTAACGAAGTAATCTCGCTCTTTTTTCATTACTTGTGCACGTGCATATGAGAGATTCTTGAGAGGTTCTATTGTTGCTAACAAACCGTGGATACTTCTATAAGCATCTAATTCGTTCTCTGGTAGAACAAATCCCTCTGGAAAATCTACGATTTTTAAATCTATCAAATAGGGTTTCATTTTAACGATTCTATCCTCAGTCAGATTTTTCTTTATCTTTTCCAGGTTTTTTGCTCCTTCATATGGTTTGACAAATGATTTGTAATCTTCTTCTGGAACAGGTTTTCCGATTCGTTTTTCTACTAGCTCCCTAGAATAACTTTGGATATCTTGGCATGGAAATGCAGAGCAATAGGCACAATTCTCAATTTCGTTATATATTGCACACATTCTCATATTACATTTTGGTTGATATTTGAAACCTTGATCAGATTGACAACCCCAGCATTGTTTGAGTTTATCTGGTTTTGGAGTCCAATTTAGATATTTACTCATACCTTCAGAAGTTCTAATTTTATCTTCCATTGTAAGTAGATTTTCTTTATTCAAAGAGCATATACCACAAAGGCATCCACATTTACCAACAGCTGTACTCATGTGTATTCAAAAATCAACTAGGTTTTAACTATTTAAAATTGCTTAAGAAAAAAGGGTATTATCAATATCGTTTTGTTTTCTTTGGGTAGGATTTATACCTTGTTCTTGGTTGAGTTGAAATCCATTCTCCTGTTTTATCAATTCTAGAAAGCGATCTTAGAATGTCAAAAGTAACCCATCTGGAAGCTTGAGGTTTGGATTGATATTCCCATAAACCAAAAGGTCCTTGAGTTTTCCGGAAATAGTTAATTAGGTCTGCTACTCTTGGATCCTCCTGAGTTGCTCCAATTCGCCAACATAAATCTAGAACTAATGTTACATCAAATCGTCCATAAAAAGTGAGGTATCCTTTAGCAGGTTCTATCCCCACCGTTCTAGCGATTTCAAAACCCAAATGATGCCTTTCTTTTGTTTCTCTTGCAAGCAATAAATCAAGTGCTTTTTTTGCATGTTCTCTTCGACTTCTTTCGGGGTGATATGCAAAGCAGTTTAAAACAACAGTAGTATTTGTTCTACAACCATACTGAGAATTAGGCATTCTTCTGTAGCCAACTAGTTGATAAGCAATTTCACCTTCTGGTGTAATAATAGTAGGCCAAGAACCATCAGGAGAACGAAGAGTGAGTAGAAAATCATAAGCTTTTTCTGCTCGAGGATCAGTGGAGAAACCACACATAGCTAAAGCTCTCAAAGGGAAACCAGTTAAACCTGGAGATATAACCTTACCATGAAATTTGTGTTCAATATATGGTTCAGTACTTTTCTTTCTAGTTTCTTTCATCCATAAAGCCATTGAAGAATTAACTACAGCAGGCCAAGCTCCTGTATCGAGTTGGAAAGAAAAAAGATATTCAGCAGCTTTTTGTATTGATGAATGTTTTTTATCAATACCTAGATATGATAAACGGCATAATGCTTGTATTGTATTAAGGATAGGATTTGCCATTGTTAATCCTAAAGATTCAACAGAATTCCATGAACCATCCTTATTTTGAAATTTCAGTAATTCATTTATTAGAGGATCTTCTATTTGAAGTTGTTTTAGTTCCTGTACTTCGCTATCATCCTCACTTTTATTCATTAATTCTCTTAACACTAATAATCTCAGAGAAACGGATGAATCACCTAAAAGTAAAGGTAGCCAAGTCATAGTTTTCCCTCCAGAGCTTTACCTAGATAAGGACTAGAAGGAGTGTTTGTTTTGCACACTGATTCAGGAGTACCTTCTGCAATTATATGACCCCCTTCGGGACCTCCAGTTGGACCAAGTTCAATAATCCAGTCACAAGCAGCTAATACATGTGGATGATGTTCAATTACAATCACTGAATTTCCTGCATCAACAAGTCGTTGAAGGACACCAATTAGTCTCTCTACATCTTCTAGATGTTGTCCTACTGTTGGTTCATCCAAAATGTACAATGTGCCTTTCTTAGTCTTCTTACATAATTCCTTGGCTATTTTCAATCTTTGACACTCACCACCAGAAAGTGTAAATGATGGTTGACGAAGAACAAGATATCCTAAGCCAACATCTATCGCAGCTTTAAGATATCGAGTAATGGTTTCATCTTCATCTTTGAAAAGTGCGAATATCTCTTCAAGAGTCAGAAAAGATAATTCAGGAAGGGAGTATCCTTTTATTTTCACTTCCCACGCTTCAGGAGCATAACCTGTCCCTTGACAAACATCACAAATAGGATAAATTGTAGGAAGAAAACCCATTTCCATCCTTAAACTTCCTCTCCCTTTGCATTCTGTACATCCTTTGGTGTATTGTTTTTCTGTTAACTCCAGAGCTTCAGCTTCATCTCTTCTTAAGTAAATCTTGATCAAGGGTTTAAGCAATCCAAAATAAACTAAAGGGCTGTAGATTTTCTTTCTTGTTTGATCAATAAGTATCGTGTTACTTGGTACATTTTCGATACTATCGTGTATTCCAGGATCTCTCCGTTGAGAACCTAATGATGTAGTATGTTTCTCAGGTGAAAGAGCTATTCCAAGAGTATCGAGAAGAAGAGAACTTTTTCCTGAACCTGATACTCCACAAACTCCAACTAAAACATCAAGAGGAATTTTACAATCTTCACCCTTTAAATTATTCTCACGAGCTCCTTTTATTATCATTTGATTCTTTGAGTGTCTTCTTGCAATAGAGAGCTTCTGCTGCATTATATCTGATTTCTGGTATGGATCGGTTTTCTTCTCCCCTCTTAACCATCTTGCAGTCATTGTGTCTGCTTTGCTGATTTCTGATAAATCTCCTTGAGCAACAATCTTTCCACCCTTAACACCTGGACCAGGACCTATATCAATAATATAATCAGCTGCAGTTATAATTTCTGGATCGTGTTCAACAACTATAACTGAATTACCAGAATCTCTAAGCTCATGTAAAACCTCTGTTAAGTCCTTAACTTCAGAAGGATGTAAACCTCGACTAGGTTCATCTAGAAGTATGGTTATGTTTGTCAACCCACTTCCTAAGGAAGATATTAATCTTAATCTCTCTGATTCTCCAGCTGATAAAGTAAAATTGGATCTGTCTAAATTCAGATATCCAAGTCCAACTTTAAGCAAGTATTTTATTCTTCTTTTGATTATTTCCCAATGTTGAATTAATAGTTCTTGATTCTCGAAAATCTCTGGTTTTATCTCTTCCATAACCTGTTTCAATTCTCTAAATGTCATCTGTTTTAATTCGTGTATATTAAATCCATTTAGCTTGATTGTCAGAAATTCTTTTTTCAACTTTTGACCTCTACAAGTATCACAATTTTGCCTATCAGTAAAAGTTTCATATAAATCTCCAAATTTGAAAAATCCCTGACC
The DNA here is from genome assembly GCA_023136245.1 of Candidatus Heimdallarchaeota archaeon. Taxonomy (GTDB): domain Archaea; phylum Asgardarchaeota; class Heimdallarchaeia; order Heimdallarchaeales; family Heimdallarchaeaceae; genus UBA460. The sequence continues at coordinate 924 of JAGLRO010000152.1, read as the reverse complement.
CCATTCACGAAATGGTCCCCACCAACCTTCTGTTTTGAATCCTTGTTTCACAGTTCTAGTTTGATATTCAACCTCAAACTTCTCCTTAGTTCCAAAAAGAAAAGTTTTTTGAGCTTCCTCAGACATCTCATTCCAAGGTGTCTTTTCAGGATCGTATCCATATTTTTTAGCCATCACTCTTAGAGTATAATACGGGTGATTGAAAGGTTTACAATAGAAACTCTCTGGCCAGAATCCTGGTGAGTATAATGCTCCTCCGCATATGGGTTTATCTGGATGAATTATCAGTTTGTTTACGTTAGGAACACCATAGCTTCCAATTCCTTTGCATTCTGGACAACAAGAGCTTATATGAAAGGGTGATAGCATCGAAGGTATGATTAAAGATTCTTCAGAATTACAACTAGGACAAAAAAAGAATCCTTCTTGTTTTTTCATAGTTTTTCCACATTTGGAACATGATTTGGTTCCAATGTTTGCCACTAGACTATAAGCCAATTCAAGCAAATTCACCGCACTTCCAACAGTATATCTAGGATCAATCCGCCATGAGTAAATTTGCCCTCTGCTGCGAATATTAGCTGTTACTCCTAAACCAGAAACAGAATCAACAGAAGCTTCTGGACCTTCACTAATACTCTGTCTTTCGTAAATAGATAAACTCTCAAGAAATCTTCTTCTAGCTTCTCTTTCGAGAACATCATTTACTAAACTTGATTTTCCGGAACCAGAAACTCCAGTTACAACGGTGAGCTTTCCTTTAGGTATGTCAACATTCACATTTTGTAAATTGTTGGCTTTTGCTCCCTTTATTGATATGAAATCAGAGATGTAGTGTTTTGCTGATGATTTCACTTTTTCTGGTGAAAAATCCATTTCAGTTTTCAATGCTTGACCTGTTAAAGATTTTTCTTCTTGTTGTAA
>JAGLRO010000151.1 GCA_023136245.1 Candidatus Heimdallarchaeota archaeon | reverse complement strand
GGCCATTTTTTCTCGCTTGACAAATTCATCGAGATTAAATCCAACTTTTTCTAATCGCATACGAGATTTAAATATCCCTCGAATTAGAGAACGAAGTTGTTTCTTATACGCAATTTGTTCTATTTCATTGTCTTCATAGCTCTGAACTAAATTGTTTAATGTTGCAATGGATGCGAATAAATCTGATTCTAGTTCAAGAATTTTATCTTCTTCTTTCGACATACTGCTCTCAGCACCTGATTTAATTATTTGAAGGTTTTTTTCCGCTTTATAACCTCTTTTCGAATATCTTCTATATAGTTTTAGAAAGTCAACATTAGTCATGTCTCCATCCTCAAATTTCTCTTCTATCACTTCAAGAGTATCTTGAATGGCTTTGACATCAGCTTCCAGATCATCTTCACGAGATATTGAAATTTCTTTTACTCCTGTTTCGATGCTTACTCCACCCTCTTTCAATAGAGCTTCTCTCTCTTTTTCAATTTTCCTACTAACTTGTTCAATTTGAGTCTGATAATTGATTATATTTCCTTCAATGGAACGTTTTTCTTTCTCTAGTTTTGTTTCTTGAACATCTTCTACAGTTCGCGCTTGTGGAAGTGGTTTAACAGGAATTACCGCTCTTGTTAAAACCCCAACGCGTTCAGATTTCTTTAGTTTCTTTGTTTTCAAAGGTCTTGCTGGAACTTTGACAAAGAGACTCTTAATGTCATTTATTACTTGAAATACATGATTTGTTGATTTCCATTGAGCAAGTAATTTTAGACTTAAAGATCCATCTTCTTCAACATTCGGGTGATTAACTTTAGGGGTTATATCAACAACTGGAGGAATATCAGGAAATCCATCTTCGATGTAAATATTCGCAAAAATCGGAATTTCAGTTCCTTCGATGGTTCCACAATGACCTTTCCAATGTTTAAGGTTACCTCTAACAGGTTCAAAACCTGAAGAATTTTCATAAATTAATTGAGTTTCATTTGCAAGGAGGAAATCATCCGTAGATATTTGTATCACCTTTTTATCTCTTCTATATTTATTCATGACTTTCAAACTTTAAAAAATATTGCATTCAGATTGTGAAAATGATCAAAACACTTTCACTCTTGAATTTGAAGTACAACTTTGATTGGTTTTGCTAGATTCTTATCTAAAATGAAAGCTACAGTCTTCGCAGAAAGATTCTTTTCACTAATTTTCTTTTCAGTATCTAAAAATCTACCTTGAACCATTATATCGGGTTTTTCCAAACCATATGTAAGAGCTAAACGGAGAATAAGATCATTGACAGTTTCAGTGGAACTTACTATGAATTCAATTTGCTCTAAGTCATATAATTCTCCACAAACAGGACAATCTTCACTCTTTGCTAGCGGGATTATTGTTGTAGCGTTGTTAAGTCCATCATAAAAAAGATAATTCTCAATATTAGAACCTAACCCAAGAAGAATTTTGAGAGTTTCTTGTGCCATAAATCCACCTATAATGCTCGAAAGTGTGGCTACTGCCGGTAAGGGTGGTTCTTCTTCTATTTCTTCCCGATCTTTTTTTCTCTCTTCCCCAAAAGGAGTACAAGCCTGAGCAAGTTCCTCATCAGGAATTAAGGGTTGGCATTCGAAGCATGGTGTAACCTCTGGAATTATTACTTGTACATCACCAAGAAATGCAAACATTCCTCCTAGAATCAAAGGTTTTTGTACTCTAGCTGCCATTGAATTAATCCATCTTCTACCTATGAAAGTATCCAAACAACCAATTATTACATCAGCTTCCTCATATATTGTAACTGATACTTCTTCCATTTTTTTGTTGATCCAATCTATTTCAATATCAGGATTAATTAATCGCAGTTTTTTAGCAGCAATCTCAGCTTTAGATTTTCCAACATCTTTAGCATGATAAAGTAATTGTCTATTAAGGTTGGAAATTTCAATTGTATCATATTCTATCAATATAAGCTTCCCAATTCCTGATGAAACCAAAATGGTGCCTACGTAACTACCTATTGCTCCTACTCCAACAAGGATAATTGTGCTTTTCTCAAGTTTTTCTTGATTCCAGCCTGGTATTAATTGTTGTCTGGAGTAGCGTTCTTCATCACTCATCAAGTGCACCTTTGACTATATACTTCTAATTTCAACTGATATATATTTCCTTTCAGTCAATGTCTTAAAGCTTAATAAAATAGATACGAGAATAATGGAAACAGAAAAATCTTCAAGCTATTTGGAGACTCAAAGTAAAGTTGAAGAAAAAGTGTTTCTAAAATCCACCCTTAGTCCTAGCAATCAAGTAACATTTGTCTCCATCCATCATGCCAGTTTGTTTTAGAATATCACTATCATCTAATTGCTTTCCATGAAACACAATTATTACAGTATTAGCAGGGATTTTCTTCTTTTTAGCTACTTCGCGTTTTAATTGAGCAACAGTAGAATGTGGATCAACTTCTAGCTCAATTGAACCTCCACCAATCGCAGTTACAACACTTATGCGCATCTTATAATTCACCTAACTTCTTATTAACATCTTCATTATTAAAGCTTGTCAAATTATTTTATAGAAAATTCAGTTAGAATTTACCGTTTTCTTTTTCTCTCCCTTTCTTTTTATTGTAATTGATGGAGGTATTCCTTCAATATCTCTTTCTAATCTCTTAATCCCTATTCTAGTTATTTGTTTTTCTTCCAAAAAACCTATTTTTATCATGTAAAGAACATTCTTGAAAATTGTTTCTGCTGTAGGTCTTTTATTTGGATTGTCATTCAGATCAGCCCAGTATTCAAAAGCTTCAGGAACTAAGAAAAACTGCATCAGAGCAATTTTATCTTTTTCTTCTACACTGGGAGGAGCTTGTTCTGATTGTTTGAGTTCTTCCATTCTCTGTTTTCTTTGGTTAGCTATTTCTAGTAATTCTTGTGCTTTTTTTTGTCGTATTTTCTCAAGCTCATCGTCTGTAGTCATCCTTTTCCTTCCGTTAAATTAACATTGTATGAAGTTTTTAAATCTATTTTTGATTACCTTATTTTCTAAAGTTGTGGAGATTATACAGAAAATATATAATAGACTATTTTCCCTTAATATTGGTGAAATTTCATTGGATTTAGCAATAACCAATACATGGATTTTAACACTTAAGGGAGGTAAACCCAGGGTCAACAGATAGTTTTATAACTTGTTTGCTACTTTTTCTTTGAAAATCCTAACGGAATCCAGCATTTTCTTTTCTTGTAAATTATCAGCAGGATGGAACTGCACTTGAAAATACTCTAAACCTAATGACAAAAGATATCCGAATCTTTCTCTAATTTCTTCAGGAAAGCCTATCCATGAACCTGGTGCTTCAAGCTCATACCAAGATTTAACTGTTCTGTAGTCTATTCCAATATATTCAGAGCGTCTTCTGTAAAATTGTTCCTTTTCTTCTTCCGATTCTGTGAAAACTATTCCTGGCCACCCAGCAAATAGACTCTTTCCTAAACCTTCATAATCTCTACCCACATCTTTACAGTGTTGTTTCAATGCTTCTATTTTCCATTCAAGATTCTTATTGTGAAATAGATTGCAATAATCAGCATATTTTGCTACTAATTTGAGAGTTATTTTCGGTCCATCCCCTCCTATCAATATAGGTGGAGTAGGTTTCTGAATTGGTTTAGGCGCGAAGACACAATCTTTCAGGTTATAATATTTACCACTGAAATTGATTTTTTCCTCCGTCCATAATAGTTTGATTAGCTGAATTGCTTCTTCCATTTGTTCTAATCTTTCTTTACTGGAAGGATAGGGGAAGCCATAAGCTTCATACTCTTCATTATTCCATCCCGCACCATAACCAAAGAATAACCTACCATTAGAAATCATATCAATTGTAGCAGCTTGTTTAGCTAAAATTGACGGATAGCGGAAAGAATTACATGTTACAAGAGTACCTAGTTTAATATTGTTTGTTACTTTGGCTAATGCTGCAAGAACTGTCCAAGAATCTAGACAATTGCGTAGAGGGAATTTTCTGAAGAAAAGGAGATGATCTGAAATCCAATATGAATCATACTCATATTTTTCAGCTTCTAAAGCATATTGTTCTAGAGTGGAATAATCGTAACCTAGTGAAGGTTCATTAAATACACCAAACTTAATTTTCAATTGTAATCTCTCATATAGAGCGCATTATCTATTGAACACTAATAAATCAACTGGAAAAAGAGAATAAAAAGAATCCCTTATAAAACTATCTGTTGACCCTGTTCTAGATAAATACGATTTTCTAGATGAAAATCTTATTGCAGTTCATTGCCATGATACAAGTGAAGAAGAAAGGAAAATTATGGTCGGGAAAAATGCAAAAATGATAGG
>JAGLRO010000150.1 GCA_023136245.1 Candidatus Heimdallarchaeota archaeon | reverse complement strand
TTTTTTTAGAAAAGCAATCTCATATCTTTCAACTTCTTCCCATGTGAGATTTGTCGTTCGTAGATGCTGAGATGCTAAAAAAATCCCATTTGCTCCAGCATCAATAGATGATAATGCAAAATCTGAAACTATATCTAATAGAATGAAAAAAGCTTCTCTCACTATTTCAGGATTTTTTCGCATATTTTCCTCTAAGTTAGGATCCATTTTAGAAGCTACCATCAATGGTGAAAACACAGTCATCATTTTAGGTAATACCTCTAGTTCTTTAGAGATAATTTCAACAGTTCTCAATTGTTTTCCTAATTCCCCCTCACTTGCATTCAAAGGTTCAATAGTTTCCCAATCACCAATGTCTTTGATTGCACATTCCTCACAACTGGTACTTCCAGTAAATGGTTCATATTCTTTTGCGACTTTGCAACCAAAATCAACAACAGGAAAACGACCGTGAGGAGAAATCTTCATTAAATCAAAATTGTGTCTTTCATAGAATTCTATGTGCGTTTCAGCTAATTGAATTGGATCTCTGTCAACATACGGAAAATGTTTCCAGAGGCTAAAAAGAGGATATTCTTCATTTGTACCTTTAAAAGAATCAAATAATAATTCTATCTTATCCATGTGATAGATTTCATATTCATAATATCAAGATTTTGGTTATTAGATTAAACAGAATCAGAAAAAAACATCACTTGTTATTCTTAAGAATCCTAGTCAATCGAATAACTTAAAAATCAGCAGATAATCCCAGAGACGAAAGAAATGTCTGCACGCGAGAAGAGAGTTGTCAGAAAGAAGAAAAAGTTTGGATTAGTTATAGAATTTGTACCTGTCATTCGTGAACTTTTTCCTGATGAAGCAACAAAGAAAAAGATTGATGAAGAATTAACTAAAGCAAAAGGTATAACTCCAGCTTATATTGCAGATAAGTTCAACATTAGAGTAAGTACAGCAAAGAAAATACTTCGCGAAGCTGAAGAAAACAATATTGTAAAAATTATCACTAGTTCAAGAAGAACTAAAGTTTATTCTTCAGTCTCCAAATAAGTCTTAATTCTCGTCTCTTTTTTAATTAGCATTTGATTGAGACAACTTTATTCTGTGTGAAAATCAGTTGGGAATGGAGCATCAGTAATTCCACTTTCATTTACATAGAAGAGAGCTTCTCTTTCGGGCATCCTAGAACTATCGAACAATCGAGCTATTCGAGAACTCCCTCTAGATTTTCTCATAAAAATTCTTTGTTGTGGCCTATGAGCCCAGGCAAATCCTAATGCGGGTTCCTCTGGGCTTCCAAAGAGGAATTCTTCAACATTAGCTATAATTTGATTGGTAACTATTATTGCAATATCATGTTTTACTGCTAGTAAGATTAGTTTTTCAGCAATTTGCATAATTTTTTGTTGTCTCTCAACTAATCTATCCTTCCCAATAAACTCTGATCTAAAATGTGATGCGAAGGAATCTACAACCAATAATCTAATGTTATTTTCAGGAATAGCTTCATTAAGTTGATCCACTATACTAAAAAGATGATTTGTATTGATTGCTGAAGCAACAATTATATTTTTTAGAACATTCTCTACATCAAGGTCACGATAACTTGCAATTTCTACTATTCTTCTTGGGGAAAAGGTCCTCTCTGTATCTATAAAGAATGCATTACCTCCTAATCCTCCTTCTTCTTTAGGAAGTTGAACGTTAATACACAATTGAAAACATAGTTGGGTTTTTCCTGATCCAAATCCTCCTGCTACTTCTGTCAATTCTTGTGTCCAAATACCTCCTCCTAATATCCCATCCAATTCATTTGAGGAAGTTGTTACTTTTCCTCTCATTGCTTCAAGTTCCAAAAACTTTAAAGCTGTTACAGGATGAATTCCAAGTTGATTTTGTGCGGATTCAATGATTTTCTTTGCTTTTTCTTCATCTACTTTCAATTGTGACACAAGGATTTCGAATGTAGATAAAGCTAAGCTTTCTAGAGTGTATCCAGTGTCTTCTATCTTTTCTAAGGTCTTCTTGTCTATTCCTTTCAATTGCATTTTCTACACAGATAATATTTATGCTAGAATAGATAAGAATTTTGGTTAAAAATCTGTAACCTCCAGA
>JAGLRO010000015.1 GCA_023136245.1 Candidatus Heimdallarchaeota archaeon | reverse complement strand
CTGGGTTTGGGACTCAGTGATCCCGAGTTCAAATCTCGGTCCGGCCACCAAAACTCTTCTATCCAATCTTCGAAGATAATCAATTTTTCATTAAGCAGAAGTTGTTCTTTATTATTACCTTCTTATCTTATTCTTCAAACATTAGAACAACCTTTTCAACAATCTTCTTAGCACTTGGTAATACTTGATCTTCCAATTTTCTAGAAAAAGGAATAGTGCCTTCTGTACATATTCTTCCATACTTGAAATTTACATGATTTTCCAGTAAGATAGCACTAATCTCTCCAGATAATCCAAATTGCTTGTAATCCTCATCTACCACTATTATTTTACCAGTTTTTTTCACAGAACGAATAATATTGCTTGAATCTAGAGGACTAATCCATCTAAGATCAAGGATTTCGCAAGAAATATTCTTATCTTTCAGAATTTCCGCTGCCTCAAGACATCTATGTACACCTACTCCTACACTAACCAAAGTAATATCGATACCTTCCTTGACGACATTCAACTGACCCACAAGTAAATCCTCCCATTTAGTTGGTACTTCACTATATTTACCAGCTGAAGGAACATCAAAATTTACTGTAGTTCTTCCACCATACGCCATAGAATCTAACCATAAATCCGAGAGAAGTTTATGTTCAAGAAATATTACGGGAGAATTCATTTGAATAGCACTTAACATTAAATTTCCAGCATCTGAAGGATTCGACGGGACAACTACAGAAATTCCAGGAATGTGAGCTAACCACCCCCATAGACTTTGTTCATGTTGCCCTCCATCTCCATAACCACCTCCACAAGCTGATCGAATAACTAAAGGTACGTCCCATTTATTTCCTGAAAAAAAGTTAACTTTTGCTGCATGATTTAGAATAGCATCCATTGCAACACCTATGAAATCTACTAACATAATTTCTACAATTGGACGCAAACCAGCCATTGCAGCTGTTACTGCTGCTCCAAGAAAAGCATCTTCGCAAATTGGAGTTGATATTACTCGCTCTTTTCCAAATTGGATAAAAAGGTTCAATCTTATAGTATGAACATCCTCACCCATTACTATTATATTTTTGTCGTTTATCATTTCTTGTTGAATTACACTTTCTATAGCTTGATCAAAACTCATTTTTTTCATTTTATTCATCTCCCTCAATCGTTTTCATTACATCAAATATCAGAGTTTCAATTTGATTGTTTACTTTACTTTCAATCAATTCTAATTTTTCATTGTTTTTCTTTAGTTTATTCTTAGCTAGCACCAATGGATCGTTTCTCTTTTTCAATTGATCTCCTATTTTTGTTATTAAAGACATAATCTTAGCAATAGATGCACCTCTCTTGAGTATACTAGCACCCTTCAATCTAGTAAGAGATTTTAATAAAGGTCCTGTCCTTTCTATAGATTCCTTGATTGTAGATCTTTGAGCTCTCAATATTGAATCCCCTAGAAGATGACCTTCTTTATGAATACACTTTGCAACAATAAAGAATGGTGACATGGTTTTTCTCATATTATCAATAATGCTTGCACATTTTTGCCACACAAACTCTACATCTAATCCATTAAGTTCAATTCCATTAATACCAAAGGACTTTGCACGTTCAGTAAGATTTCCCCCTGTAACTTCTTTAGATGGAGTAGTAATAGACACATCATTGTCTTTACAAACAAAAAGAACAGGAAGATTCCAAGCTGAAGCTAAATTCAAAGATGAAAGCATCATACTTTGGTTTGCTGCACCTTCACCAAAGAAAGCTATTGCTATGTTCTGCTTTTTTTTATACTTTGAAGCTAAAGCAAATCCTACTGCAGCAGGACCAGAAGCTCCGACGATTCCTGAAGATGCAACAAGATGTTCTTTTGAAAATAAATGCATATGTCCTCCATTTCCTCTACACAACCCATTAGGATGCCCCAGAAGTTCTAAGAGCAGTTTTTTGGGATTGATTCCACGCATTATTAAAGGAGAAGTCCCGCGATGATCCAAAGCTATAGCATCACCTTCTACTAGATGAGAAATAACACCAGCATTAATCGCTTCTTCGCCTAAACTCATATGCATTTCACCGAAGATTTTCCCTTTATCCCACAATTCTTGTACCATTTCTTCAAATCGTCGAGAATAAAACATTAATTCATAAAGAGCAAAAATATCGGGTTCTTCATTGTTCATAGTAATATATTTGATGTCTCTTGCATAATAATACTTACTTTAAATAGTATTTTAGGTATTTCAAAATTCTAAAAGTAGTACTTGGGGCTTGAATCATTGGATGGGTACGAAGAAGAAAACAAGTTAGAATCAGACTGGATGAAGAAATTGAATATCTTTATCCAAGTACGAGATGTTATCTTATTTATGTATTTACCGGAAGAACTCGAGGATAAAAAGAAAAATCACAGACCTAGAATATTAGGAAAAGAAACTTATGTCGATGTGCAAGAAATAGCAGGTTTTTGAAGATTTAATTAGAATTACATACTCCCTTTCTCCAAATCTTTTTATTTAACTCATTCTTCTTAAAATTTCGATCACTTACAGATGCTGTAATTGATGAGTTAGGGATATAATACTTTCAGCTTAGATTATAGTAAAAAGATTTAAGATTTCTTCATGCTCACTTACACAGTAAGTTATATTGTTAGGGGAACAGCTGTATGCCTACACTTCTTAAGTATGATAAAGGTATAAAATTATTCAAAAAACCCGAAAACCTTCTTTTTATAGCTGACCCCACATCACTTAGTGCAACTAGAGGTTGTAATGCTGTCTTTATATCCCATGCTCATACAGATCATTCCATTGCTTTTCCAAATGAAGATATCAAGGTTTATTCAACGCAAATTGCAAGCGAGCTATATGAAAAACTAACATCAAGAAAAACTAAAAACACCCATTTTGTGAATTTTAATAAGAAAATTAAGGTTGATAATGTTGAGATTAAATTCATTCCAGCTGGACATTTACTCGGTGCTGCACAAATTATTTTTTATTTTGATGATATGACTCTCTGTTACACAGGAGATATCTGTACTGATGAAATGATTACTGTACCGAAAGCATCTGTTCCAGATGAGGACATAGACGTATTGATTATTGAAGCTACATATGGTAAACAAGATCTTTTCTTCGATTCACGTGATAGGATCAAAGGATCGATACTAGAATGGATAACTGGTAATCTACAAGAAAAACACTTATCCATAATTAATATAGCACATCTTGGTGCTGCTCAAGAAATCATTGCATACCTAAACAATATGCTTTCTATTGATATCTACTGTGATGCTAGAACAAGTGAAATAAACAAGATATACAATAACAAGGGAACTAATCTTCATTGGAATCGTTTTGATTTGTTAAATGATGATAAGCTAGAGAACGAAAATAGTGTAGTGTTTTTGCCACGTGCAGCAAAAGAATTGCCTTCTTTTTTGGAAAATCTTAAAGTATCAAGAAGTATTGTTACTGGACAAGCTTCAAGATTTGCTTTCTCTAATTTTGAACAAGCCTTCCCATTTTCAATGCATTCTAATTGTCAAGAGCTATTGGAATATGTAAAAACAACAAAAGCCAAAAGAGTATACACACTTTATGGATTTGACTCCGAACTAGCAGCGATTATTCGTCAGAAATTTAAGATATTTGCTAGACCAATGAAATATGCTAAGAAAAAATTGACCTTGGAGGAATTCCTCTAAATAAACCAAGAATTGTTATAAGAACATTTAATTTTTACAAAATAGAAATTAGAGTAGATATTCTTCTTCCTTTTCTTCCTCAACTGCTTTTTCGATTACTCTTATTGATTCACCTGAAATTGTAACAGGAATTTGAAGGTCCATTGCTAGAAGTTCGACTGTAACTTCTTCCTTTCCAACATTTATATCAAGAACTCTTGCCCTTGATCCCTTAAATGGACCATTTATTACCTCAACTATGTCATTAATATCTACTCCTTCAATTACAGGTCTTGGAATGAGAAAATGTCCTAATTCATCTAATGGAATTTCTTCAGCTCTAGACGCCCTTGGTCTCTTTCTCACATGTCTCATACCCTCTACAAGAACTTCTACATCATCAATAGATTCAGCTTCAACGAAAATATATCCTTTCAATCCTCCTGGTACTAAAACAGAATGAATGTGTAAATGTGGTCTATTTTCAGCTCTACGAGCTAAATGCTCACTTAGGGAGTGTTCTTGTCCTATTGTGGTTCTTAGTGCGTAAATGGGCATTTTATCACTTTCCTAATGTTATTTTTGTAATTGATTTGAACAAACCTATGCTGCTCTATTCTGGATAGCACTGATTATCGCATTGAACAATAAACTAAGTATGTATCCGATTAACCCTATAATTACAACTCCAAGAGCGCTCATTTTTGTAGATATTGATAATTCTCGTCTACTAGGCATTTTAGCATGACGTAGCAAACGTCTGCTGTTTGAAAAGAAATTTCTCGTTTTAATTACAATTTTACTCATTTAGCTCTCCTTTATTAGTAAATTATATGTTCATTTTTATTTATTCTTATGTAAACGAAGTTGATATTAATTTTCTGCATCTGCAAACAGTTTATCATATTTGCCCGAATCAATCTCCTTTTGAATTTCTCGTGGATCCTTTTCTTCGCATGTTACACCCATAGTTACCATTGTACCAAGAATTTCTTTACTTGCAGCTTTTATAGATGTTGTTGATAAATCGTTAACCTTTGATTTTGTTACATCTATAAGTTGTTGAAAAGATATATTACCTACATTCTCTGTGTTAGGAGTCCCTGATCCCTTAGATATTCCAGCAGCTTTGAGAACTAATGCGGAAGCAGGTGGAATACCTACTTCAATATCAAAGGCTCTGGTTCTCTTATTTACATTAATCTTAACTGGAACTTTCATTCCTCTGTAAGCTTGAGTCTCTTTGTTAATTGCTGCTACAACAGCACCTAAATTTACTCCAAGTGGACCAAGAGCTGGACCCATCGCACCGCCTGGAGTTGCATTTCCACCATCGACCAGTAAATCAACAGATACAATTTCTGCGCTCATTAATAATTCCTCATGTTGTAATGTTTCGTCAAAACAGATGCAAAACAGCGCTACTTAAAGGTAACGATTTTTAACTAAAGTAGAAAAAATAACATAACATAACATAACATAAATTTTGAACAATTAACGGTTTGTATTTAATTTTCAGAGCTTACTAAGTTTTTTCTTATTTTTTCTTTAATCAAAATCTTTATATTAAAATCTAGGAGTTTTGAAAACGTAAGATTTGGAGTAATAATTATGTCATCTAAACCGATGGATATACTAAATCAAGCTAGAGAAAATAGAGTGCTAATAAGATTAAGAGGAAATCGACGTATGAGAGGAATTTTAAAAAACTATGATATTCATCTGAATCTCACTCTTGAAGATGCTGAAGAAATAGGAGAAGAAGGTAGTTTGAAACTAGGAGACATCATTGTCCGAGGAGATAATGTTATTATGATTAGTCCTCCTCCAAAATAATTCTGGAAGGATAAAAATGACAAAAGGAACACCATCTTTTGGGAAGCACAACAAAAAATCTACCCACATTGTTTGTAGAAGATGTGGTAATCACTCTTTTCATAAACGTCACAAAGAATGTGCATCTTGCGGTTTTGGAAGAACCTCAAAAATTAGGGCTTATGCATGGCATAGGCATTAGATCTTTGTTATTAAGTAAAATAAGATTGCATGTTTAACAAAGGATAATTGTTATACAATAATCTGGGGCCGGTAGATCAGTCTGGAAGATCGCTTCCTTGGCATGGAAGAGGCCGCGAGTTCGAATCTCGCCCGGTCCACCAGATTTCTATAATGTGATTCGCATTAAGGAATCACCATTAATTCTTTCCATTAAAGATGTTCTAATTATCCCCTTCATGATTCATAAAATAAATTTATATATTGAACATGTAGCTTTAAAGTTATGGAAAAGTCGTACGACGAGAATTTAGCTAAACTTATGTCAGAAGCTCGCGACTTGTTTAAAAGTGCTAATTTTGCTGACTCTGCTAGGAAATATCTAGAAGCAGCCAGAAATCAAGAATCAGCAAGAGGCCTTGCTCAAGCTGAAGATTTGTATCACGAAGCCATTAGGAATTTTATTCGTGCTTCTGAAGAAAATAAAGAAAAGAAACAATATCGAATGAGTGCCCAAAATCTCTATTACGTAGTTCATATTTTCAAGAAGCTAAAATCGGAGGACGACTGGAAAGCTGCCTCTAGAGCTGTTGTTGAAGATTTGGTTAAAGCTGCTCAAGAATACTTGCTTTGGAATGAGTATGACCGGGGAATTGTTTTAATCTCAACTGCCTGTTTCTTCCTTTTTTCAATTGAAGATTTTCAAGCTGCTGAACAGCTATATTTACAATACATCGACCAAATCAAGGATGATCCAGGTTTTACAAGAGCACAGCAGATTCTATATTCAGCAGGACACGCAATAAAAGCAGTACAGAATTTGGATACTACATCACTACTCAACGCTCAACAATTAGTTGGAGGTCATCTTAAACCCGGATTAAGTCAGATAATGGGAGAATTATTCTTTCCAGCATTAGATGATGCAATGGACACTGTAGTAAGAATCTTCCGATCAAAGATAAAACTTCCAAAAATTGTTCCTGAATTAAAGATATCTCGAGATTTAGTTCTAAGTGAACCAACAGATCTGTCAGTTTATCTTGAGAACGAAGGAGAAGGTGATGCTTCTAATCTTAATTTAAGGTTAAATGTTCCAGATGGTGTTGAAATCATAGATGGATCTAGTGAGTTTACAATTGAACAATTACTGGCTCATCAAACGTATGAACAAAAACTAATCATCCGCTGTTTGTCTTCAGTTGGAGAAATCGCTCACGAGCTCAGTGCTAATATTACATTTTACGACCAGCTCCAGACAAAACAAACAATGATGATAGGACCGTATGATTTAGTTTTCAGAGAAAAAAGCCTAGCAAAAGAAACTGAAAAAATCCTTTCTGAACTAGAAGAAGAGAATTCTAGAATTAATGATGAATTGTCAACAATTTCTGTTTTTCCAGAACAAATACGAAACTTAGTCGTCGAATTGGTTAAGACCACTATTAAGGAATCAAAAGAACTTCTCTCTTCAGAGTTATTTGAAACTGTACAAGCAAACATCACAAATATCAGAAGAATACATGAAGCAGCAAGTGAATTATCAAGTAAAGAATTCATTGATGTTATTATAGAGCAAAGAAATAATGAAATTAACAAAGTCAAAGAAGAAATTATTGCAGAATTTAATAACGAAAAAGAAGAAATAAAACAAAATCTAGAGCAAGAAAAAGTTAAAACAGTTGAAGATTTAAGAACTTCATTCGAAGCTGAAAAACAGCAACTAACAAATGAATTCAATGAACAGAAAGAAACAGAACAAGAAGAATTAATTGCAAAATTAAACGAGAATCATGAGAATGAAATTGCTGAAAAAGAAGAAGAACATAGGAAAGATATTGAACAAGCTTTAGAGAAACAAAACGAGAAATTTGAAGAAGAAAAGAAGAAAGTTTTGCAAGAACAAGAAACTGTATTACGAGACGAATTCCAGAAATTGTTGTCAGATAGTCAAGGGAGAAAGAGACGTTAATTCGTTTAATCCCTTTTTATTTTTATTATTTTATTAATTGTATCAATTTTAATATTATCACCTGAAACTATTACCTTTGTTATATCCACATCTGGATGATCAACAAAAGGAATATTTGCTAATATTGCTCCGGCAATCACAATTGTTTCTGCTTGATTTGCTACCATTGCTAAAGGAGCAACTCCATTTATTTTTAGTCCATATATCACATAGGAGCCTACAGTAGAACCTATTCCTTCAGGAAAAACAAATATTTTGTTTGAGATGCTCTTTCCATAGAGTATATTTTCAGGATCTGTTATTACTCCTGTTTTTGGATTAACACCACCTAGAAATGAAATTGGTGTCAGAGAAACAATAGCTTGACCTTCCACTTGTCCTTCTACAATTGCCCTAATCGATACATTTCTCAATTAGTTACCAACTCCATGATTTCTTCAAGAGAAAGAAAATTAACATTTGTCTTTTCTCCTTTTATAAGATAGAAAGCAGCCTTAGCTGAGTTTGTGAGAATATTGTTAAACCGATTTCGAACAGCAGGAGATACAACCATACAAGTATCCGTGTAAACTCTAATGCCTTTGCTTTCCAAATTAAGGACTATCGATTTAGCTTTTTCTTCATTAGCTACCTTTCTAGAAGAGAATATCCAAAACTCAACTTCATCCAGCAAGTTTCGATTTTTCAAAAGTTTGTTGATTGTCTTAATATCATCAAAACTTGCATGTGGGCATCCAATTGCAACTAATTCAGGATTTTTTATTGATTGGTTAAAGTGTTCATATATTTGCTTTAGATCGTCATTCGTAAAACTAACTTTTTCATCAACTTCTGCTAAATCAATGTTATTTGCTTCAGGAGTAAGTCCTTGAATATGAAAAAGAGGAACACTCCCCGATGATGCCATTGCTGAAGAAAGCATTTTAGCATGGTCTACATCTAATCCACTAATTTTTGTAAAATATGGTATTTTGCTTTGATAATTTTCACCATACCAATATCCCAATGCTGAAAAATCAGACAATGATGTGATGTCTGCTTTAACATTAACTAGAATTGTTGGTTGTCTATTTATTGTTAAGTGCATACCATAATTTGCAGTATAGCCTACAATCGCAGCAGCTAGAGACGATGGACCTCCTTCTCGATTAGTTCTGGCACCAAAAAAGCTGTTTGCCATTGTTACTGCCGATGATTCGCTCCAAGCTAGATGATCTCCATAAGACGGTTTGTGACCTATTAAATAAGGAGTGCAAGTAAGTGTAGTTTCAACACCTATACTTCTGTACTTCTGAATAATCTGAAATTGTTTATCAGCAAAATCTGCATCTATGCACATTTCTTTCCATTTTTCAGTATCCATTCCTGCAGGATTTAACCAGCTTGGGACTCTAACCTTAACATTGCCTTCAGATAGTAATTTGAAAAATGAGAATATGGCATCACCAACGGTATAATATGAAACTCCAGCAATTTGAGCACTTTTAATTGGAATTAAATTTTTTGCATCATAAATTTCTCCAATTTTGACTGTTAATTGTATACATTTAGCCATTGTTTCTCCTTTCTCACCAGATAACATAGCTTCTTGTTCTTTAGTCAGATACATAATAAACACTCAACCAGCTGTAACTTTATTGTTTAATCTCATTTGATTTTTATTATAACTACAATTCCCCTTAAGAGAGCAATCATTACATTTTGGATCTTTTTTCAAACAAAACTCTTTTGCATGTTTTACAATTAGAGCGTGATATTCTTTGTACAGTTGTATATCCTTTGGAATATCCTTCATAAATATTCTTTGGAGCTCCAAATAATCGTGATTCTCATAAATACCTATCCGCTTGCATATTCGAAAAGTATAAGAATCAATGACAAAATATGGTTCCTCGAACCAATACAAAAGAATGGCATCAGTAGTTTCATAGCCTAAACCCTCTACTTCCAAAAAATCTTCACGAGAGGGAAAGGAATTTTCTGCTAAAAGCTTAACTAGATTTCTTAATCTTCTTGCTTTAACTCTATAAAATCCACTAGAACGAATTAATGATTCAAGATTCTGTAAAGAAATTTTCTTAAGGCAATCTATATTTAGACATTCTGCTTCTCTCATCTTCTCAAGTGCTTTTTCAACATTGCTCCAGTTTGTTTGTTGTGTCAATACAGCTCCTATGGCAATTTCCAATCCTTCTCCTGGCCACCAATTTTGAGGTCCATAGCGTTCAAGAAGAATATTGTAAATTGATAGTAGCTTGTTTCTCATTACTTGCAATAAAATTACCAATTAAAAAAAACTTACCAAAAGTGAGAGGGAATGAGAAAACTGAATCTTTAAATGATATACTAGTATAAGAAAAACGATTGAATGACATTTGGGGATTTTGAGTTAGAACATGGTACGGTACAATGTCCAGTGTGTGAAAGTGAAAACACAAAGATAACTCAAAAGATAATGGATATTCCACATTTTTCCCAAATATGGTTGTTCAATTTAACATGTTCTGATTGTAGGTATAAACATAATGATTTTCTCATTCTAGATATAAAAGACCCTACTAGACTTATTTACCACGCAGAAAATAAAGAAGATTATACAACCAAAATAGTTAGAGCAGCGAATGGGACTATAAGCATCCCTCAAATTGGAGCTATGATTGAACCTGGTCCCAGTGCAGACGGTTTTATCAACAACATTGAAGGAATTATAAGAGATATTCAAGATAAGGCAATATTTCTCAAAAAAAATGCTGAAACAGAGGAAGAGATTGAAAAAATAAACGAATATATTGAGTTGTTGAATAGCTATATAGATCGGAATTTACCTATTGATATAGTCATAGAAGATCCATTTGGAAATTCCACGATCATTCCATTTGATCCAGCAAAATTAGAAACTTTTAAGTTAAGTCCAGAAGAAGCTGGAAAATTAAAAACGGGATATATAATTTTTGAGAATGTAAAGAAATAGACAGTTCTGATTTATCTACAATAAAAGGCTTATCGTGTGTTGTTAAATTGAATGTGTTTTGCAAAATTAATATCACAGAAAAGAAGAATATGTTGTGAACTACAAGAAAAATACATGAATAATACAAAAAATATAGAAATGATATAGTGCTTATTGATCTAATGTTATTTTTACATCGAGAGCTGATACGCCTTTTCCTTTTTCATAAACGAAGAACGGATTTATATCTAGTTCCTTAATAATTGGAAAATCATTTACTAGTAATGATATTCTCAGCAGAGTATCTATAACAGCTGAAATATCAGATGGTTTTTCTCCTCTTACTCCCTTGAGAAGTGCATATGTTTTTGTTCTTTTCAGCATTTTTTCAGCTTCTAAAACAGTTAATGGAGCTAATCCAAAGGATACATCCTTGAAGAAGTTTGTATAAATACCTCCGAGTCCAACCATTACTAGAGAACCAAATTGAGGGTCGTTCATTGATCCAACTATAAGCTCTCTTCCTACTGGTTCCATATTTTGAATATCAACAGCTAGTAATTTTGTTTTCGGATGATGCTTTTGAGCATTAGCTATAATCTCTTTATAGGTTTGAATAGCTTCATCTTTTGTGTGAATATTAAGCTTGACTCCTCCAATATCTGTTTTATGAACTATATCAGGACTAGTTATTTTCATAACAACTGGAAAACCTATTTTTTCCGAAAAAATACCTGCCTCTTCGTCTGATTTTGCTAGCATAGTTGTTGGTGTTTGAATACCATAAGCCTTTGCAACATCAATTGCTTCAGTTCCTAGAAGATTTACTCTATTTTCTGATTTCACTTTATCAAATATCTGCTTTACCTTATTTCTATTTCTCTTTAAATCAGGAATTTCATTATCTACAGGTCTGTTTTTAATTCTTGCATATTCGACTAAAGCAGCCATAGCTTTTACTCCTCTTTCTGGATGAGGATAGCAAGGTATTCTATTCTTCTTAAGATAATATATACTTGGACCTAATATTTCCCCTCCAATAAAAATACTAACAATGGGTTTATCAGGATATTTCATGTGAACTCTCACAATTTCATCTGCTGTTTCTTGACCTTCTGTCATAGCTTGTGGAGTAAGAATAACAATAGCTCCATCAACTCCTTCATCGTTTAAAGCTAGCTCAAGAACTCGTCCATAGTCTTCTCCTTGTGCTGTACCTAATGCATCAATTGGATTATTGAAATTTGCAGCTGGAGGTAAGAATTCCTTTAGATGTGATTTAAATTCTGGAGAGATAATCGCAAGCTCAAGTCCATTTCTTTCTGCTTCGTCTGTTGCTAAGATTCCTGGACCACCTGCATTTGTTAAAATTACAATCTTATTCCCCTTTGGTATAGGCATAAAACTAAATGCAAATGCCATATCAAAAAGCTCTTGAGAATTATCCGCTCGAATAACACCACATTTCTCAAAAGCAACATCATAAGTGGTGTCAGCTCCAGTCATACTCCCTGTATGTGATGAAGCAGCTCTAGATCCCGCTTCAGACCTTCCTGACTTGATAATAATCACTGGTTTTTTGCGGGTAACTTCTCTACATACTTTGATAAAATCTCTTCCTCGATTTATACTTTCTAAATAAACCAATATTGCTAATGTATGTTGATCTTCAGATAAAGCTTCAATGAAATCAGTTTCATCTAAGTCTGCTTTGTTTCCTAATGATACAAAACTAGAATATCCTATCCCCTCTGCACGACTCCAATCTAAAATCCCTGCTAAGAGAGCCCCACTTTGACTTAGAAAAGCTATATTACCTTTAATTGGAGAACGTTCGGCAAAACTCGCATTCATTGGAGCTGAAGTGTCTATTACACCTAATATATTTGGACCAACAATTCTAATACCATATTTCTTGGCAATCTTCACAATTTCTATTTCAAGCTTTTTTCCCTCAGGTCCTGTTTCCTTGAAACCAGCAGTGATTATTGCTGCATATTTAACTCCTTTCTTTCCCATATCTTCCATTAATGAAGTGATGAATCTAGCAGGAATACATACCACTGCAAGATCTATAGAATCTGGAACATCGTTTATACTTTTGTAAACTTTTACTCCTTCTATTTCTCCATATTGTTCTGCCTTAGGATTAATTGCATAAATTTTACCCTTAAAACCGCTATAGACCATGTTCCTTAAAGCTGCATAACCAACTTTCTTTTTATCAGGACTAGCCCCAATAATCGCAACACTATCCGGGTGTAGTAATTTATCCAATTTTCTTAGTGCCAGTCCATTCACCTATTGTGCAAAATTAAGAAAAGATTTAAGTTTGTCGTTATGAATTAAGTTTGAACAAGTAGAACTGAATTCCGTACTATTTCCAAGTTATACTTTGTTTATCTGAATCAGGTAATCTGGTAAGAAATTCTTCCTCAATCATATGTTGACTTGCAAGGATTTGTGAGATGACAGCAAACAAATCAAGACCTTCTTCATAAATTCCGATTCTTTTGTCAATTAAATCATTAGGAAGGTCTGAAATTTCACCGTGAGGAAAGGCTCCAAAAATAAGCAAAGGATTTGTAGCATTGAATATTATTTTCGAGTAATCAGAAGAAGAAAGTTGTTCTCCTTTTACACTAAATTCTATTATCAAATCATGCTTAGGTCTTAGTTCGGAGAGAAGCTCAATTAGAGATTGTTCAGTCAGAACCATTAAAGGATTAGATGAATCAAGAGGTATCTTTTTTCCTTTGAATAATTGCAGAATTAACCCATTAAAACGATCTATGTTCTTAGGTAATCTTGCTTCAGGATTAATTTCAATTACTTTATCTTTGTAAGTATGAATTAAAACCTTTAATCTTTGTTCTCGAGCTAATATAGAACCAAAACAAGATAGAAGAGCAAAATGGACTATATCAGGTCTTCCTCTTTTTTCAATATCAGTCAAACCTTTGGTAAAATTGCTGTGATAACCCATGTCAAACATGACTTCAGAGGGAGTTTTTTTTAACTTGGAAAAAAATTGTCGAACCTCAAGACCACTTAGAAGTTCTTTAGGAAAAGTTTCGAGTGCTGATTCAGCTAGTAAAACTGTTATGAGCTTTGACATAGTTGTACAGTTATAACCATAAACTTGGTTGTTTTTCAATTTTACTAAATGTAGGAAATTAATAGACAAACCACAATTGCTAAAAGTATACATGAAAAGAACGAAATAGATGAGAGATTGTTACTTAGTGGAATATGACCTCCTTGAATATAGAAAATCTCTGGAATTGCAAAAAGAAATAAGAGCAATTAAGGAAGGAAATAGAGATTTTGATGATTTTTTACTTGTTCTACAACATAATCCCGTTTTTACAATTGGAAAAAGAGGAACAAGAGAAGATATTCTAGTTCCAGAAGAAGGATTAATCAAAGAAGGAATAGATGTTGTAGAAGTAAAACGAGGAGGAGAAGTAACTTACCATGGACCCGGTCAGCTTGTGGGATATATTCTTTTGAATCTTACACGAGCTAAAACAAGTGTTGACCAATTTATATGGAAAATGGAAGAAATTCTTATTATGCTGCTAAAAATATATGAAATTGAAGGATGGCGAAAAGAAGGATATCCTGGAGTGTGGACTGATTATCAAAAAAGAAAATGGAAAATTGCAGCAATAGGTGCTAGAGTTTCAAAGATGATTACATCACACGGATTAGCCCTGAATGTAAACACAGATATGGATCATTTTAGAATGATTGTACCTTGTGGTATTACTGAGTATGAACCAATTTCTATGAAGCAAGTACTGAATAAATCACTAGTAATGAAAGATGTTTATGAGAACTTCGAAAATACATTCGAAGAAGTGTTCGACATGAAATTAGAAAAGATATCAATTAATAAATTTGAAGAGATGATTAAGGAAAATGCCAAGAGTTAAGAAACCAGAATGGCTTAGAATTGGTCGTGTAGATAGAGAGAAAATAAGAGAAGTCCAGCAAATTCTCCGAAAATTAAACTTGCACACTGTTTGTGAAGAATCTATGTGTCCTAACATAGGTAAATGTTTTGAGAAAAAAACAGCTACATTTCTGGTTATGGGGGATATTTGTACAAGAGCATGCAAATTCTGTGATATCAAACATGGAAGACCGGCACCTTTAGATCCCCATGAAATTGACCAAGTTGTTGAAGCAACCAAAATTTTAGATCTGAAACATGTAGTAATAACTTCTGTGACAAGAGATGATGTCCCTGACGGTGGGGCAGACCATTTTGCAGGCATTACAAAGAAACTTAGAAAATATGATGAAAATCTCATAATTGAGCTTTTAATACCCGATTTAAGGGGAAAAGAAGAAGACATAAAAACAATTGTAGAAGCTAAACCAGATATAATCAATCACAATGTAGAGGTAGTTCCTAGATTGTTCAGAAAAGTAACTCCTCAAGCAAATTATGATAAGTCCTTAGAAGTATTGAAGCTAGTTAAAGAGATGAATCCGAAAATCTATACTAAATCTGGATTAATGGTTGGATTAGGAGAAACAAAGGAAGAAGTAATTGAAGTTATGCAGGATTTAAACGAAATAAGATGTGATATTCTTACTATTGGACAGTATTTGAAACCTCCAAGTTCAGATTTGGAAATCGAAGAATTTATACATCCTGAATTGTTTAAAGAATATGAAGAGATAGCATACAACATAGGTTTCCAGTTTGTTGCATCAGCACCTTTAGTAAGGAGCTCATTCAATGCTGAGGAAGCAGATTTTTTACTAGAAAGTTAAAATTAACTTTTAGAAGAGAAGAAAAGACTTAAAAAAACGATTGTAAGGGATTATAAGCAGATATGGGGCACTAGCTCAGCCTGGTTAGAAGTTAAATGGCTGTGTGCCATGGACTAACAAGCGTCTGGCTCATATGTTTTTGAGCTAAAGCTGAGTTACCAGATGGTCGGTGGTTCGAATCCGCCGTGCCCCACCAAAATTTGTTCTGACCACAATTCTTTATTATATTCACTTAATTGTATTTAATTGTCAAATGGTGATTTAATTGGATTCAGATTTCCTTAAAATTGTAGAAGACATTCGTACTTTACGCATTCAAGGTGCAACTAATATTGCTGTTGAAGGAGTAAAAGCTTTTGCTTCTTTAACTAAACGTATTGAAGTTTCCTCTTTGGAGAATCTTTTCATTGAATTAGAGAAAGCTAGGTATTCTTTGGCAACAGCAAGAGCAACAGAACCTGCACTAAGGAATGGTTTGAGATTTATCATCTACAAACTGCACGAAAATGCTTCTTCTGTACAAGATGCTAAAGAGATTGTTAATACTGTTTCACAGGAATATGTTGACTTGCTAAAAGAATCAAAGAGAAAAGTCATTTCATACGGAGCTCATCGAATAAAAGATGGTAGTACCATTATGACACATTGTCATTCTTCATTATCTACTGGTATCATTCTCGAAGCTCATAGACAAGGTAAAGAGATACAAGTTTTTTGCACAGAAACTCGTCCCCTTTATCAAGGTCGAATAACGGCTAAGGAACTAGTTGGTGCTGGAATAACAACAACCCAAGTTGTAGATAGTGCAATGAGATGGGTCATAAATAGTTATAATGTAGATATAATCATAACAGGAGCAGATGCTATCACTAGTCAAGGAACAGTCATAAATAAAATTGGAACAAGATTACTTGCATTAGCTGCTAAGGAAATGGATGTTCCTTTTTATTCAGCAATTAATCTTCTAAAATATGATCCTGAAACAAGTATCGGAAAATTATCGGAAATCGAAATGAGAGCTACTTCAGAGATATGGGATAATGCACCTGATGGATTGAATTTCCTAAATCCTGCATTTGAGACAATATCCCACGATTTGATTGATGGTATCATCTCAGAATCAGGAGTTTTTTCACCATCCATTGTTTATCTTATCATAAAGGAAAATTATCCGTTTATGATAATTAGTGAAGAAACGCAAAAATAATTACGATCATTATAAAAAGTGAAAAATCATGACAGAACGATATAAAGAATTACTTGTTGCTCGATATTATGTAGAGCACGTTAAAAGCGTAGATGTAGCTGCAGAGGAAATTTGTGATGAAGAATCTGTAGGAACATGGACCGATTTAAAAACAACTGAAGGAAAACCTCATGTTGCAAAACTTCGTGCAGAAGTATTAGATAAAAAAGTTTTTGCCGATCATGAGGGATATCAAAGTGGAGAAGTTACAATAGGTTTTCAAACAGAAACTTTTGACATGGAAGCTGGAATCACTAGTATTTTATCTATGTTAGCTGGAAATCTATTTGGTTTAGGAGCTTTAAGAAATATCAGATGGCTAGATGTTGATTTTCCAAGAAGCATTGCGGAATACTTTCCAGGTCCAAAGTTTGGTGTAGATGGAGTAAGAAAAATAATTGGTACAGACAAAGGAGAGTTTCCTGGTCGTCCTCATGTGGGTACTATCGTTAAACCTAAAATGGGGTTGATAGCTAAAGAATGGGCTGAAGTTGCATATGAAGCAGCTTCTGGAGGTGTTGATTTCATTAAGGATGATGAAAATTTATCCAACCAACCTTTTTGTCCTATAGATGAAAGAACAGTTAATGTTCTGGAAAAACTTGACTTAATCAAAGAAGAAACAGGAAGAAATGTAATTCACGCAGTTAATGTGACAGCAACGCATGATGTTATGTGGAGACGAATCGAAGATGCTTTGGATAATGGAGCTAAATGTTTGATGATTGATGTAATATTGACAGGTTATCAAGAACTTGCACAAATGGCAAGAGATCCTAGTGTCAAAGTCCCCATTCATGTTCATAGAACAATGCATGCCGCTTTTTCTCGAAATCCATTGCATGGCATTTCTATGCTTCCAATAGCAAAAATAGTTCGAATGACAGGTGGTGACCAATTACATATAGGATCGTATGGTCAAGGTAAAATGGATACAGATTTGGATCTTGAACTTAAACTTAAAGACGTTTTACTCAATGCCATGTACGAATTTAAAACAGTTTTTCCAACAGCTTCAGGAGGATTACATCCAGCTAAAATTCCAAATTTAATCAAATATGGAGGTAACAATATTATCATACAAGCTGGTGGGGGAATTCATGGTCATCCTGATGGAACTCGTAAAGGAGCTATGGCTATGAGACAAGCTCTAGATGCAACACTAAAAGGTATATCACTAGACGAATATTCAAAAGAACATGTTGAATTAGCAAAAGCTCTTGAGAAATGGGGAAAATAAAACACTCTAACTTCCTTCTTTTTCTTTATAGAATTTTCCAAGAAACTTTAAGAAGGAGAAATTTTCATAAATGAAAGTATGTCAGAAAATAACTATGCTGAAGTAAATGGCTTAAATATGTTCTACATTGAAAAAGGAAAAGGACATCCATTAATCTTTCTTCATGGAGGAATATCAGTAGCAGATGATAATTGGGGGAACCAGATAGATTTCTTTTCCAAATATTTCAAGGTTATAGCTCCTGATAGTCGAGGGCATGGAAGAACAAACAACCCTACTGAAGAGCTCAGCTACAAACTAATGGCCGATGATATAGCAGCACTGATTCAAGCTTTGAATTTAACGAATCCCTTCATCGTGGGTTGGAGCGATGGAGGACAAATCGCTTTGGAAATTGGTATAAACTATCCCAAATTAGCAAAAGCTTTGGTTGCAGGGGGAGTGTTAAGCGAAATCTCTGACTATTATGTTTCCACCATGAAATTCTGGGGTATTGAAGGACCAGGAAATGTCGATTTTGAGAAACTAAGAGAAGTAATTCCAGTGTTTGCCAAGAAGTTGCCAGACATTCATGCAGAGGTATATGGTCGAGAATATTGGAAAAAACTACTTCAGGATATCTCAAAAATGTGGTTAGATCCATCAGAATTTCCTGGAAAGAAAATTGAACAAATCAAAGTACCCACATTAATCCTTGCAGGAGATAGAGACGCTGCTATTTCAATAGAAGAAGCTATGAAAATGTATAAATTAATTCCTAATGCTGAACTTGCTATTATCCCAAATGCTGATCATGATGTTAGTTATACAAAACCAGACTTGTTTAACAATATGGTTTTAGAGTTTTTAACGCGCCATAAAGAGTAAAATCATCCACTAAATAATGTAGGAAATAGAAGGAGGATCTATTTCTAGTAATCGAAAGTAAACACTCAGCTGTCCTCTGTGATGAACGCTATGTTCTAACATTTCTAGAAGAATTTCTTTCTTAGTAGCTATTCTATTAAACTCATCTATTTGCTCACTCAACATTTCTTCTGAGATATTGTCTAAAAACTTCTTCGTTTTTTCCGATACACGATCAAATAAATTCAACATTTTTTGCGTTGTACTGAATTCAGCTAGATTATAACTTAATGTGACCCATTTATTTGTCGCTATTCCAGTTGCGTAGTATTCAATAGATCTAATCATGTGAAGTATAATTTCACCTAGAGGACGACCATCCTTAACAGGAATCTTGAGAACAATTGAATCTGGAAGTATAACATTTTCTTCTACTAGTTCTTCTAGCGTAGAGTATTCTGCCAAATTACTAATAAATAATCTTGTTTCCGTTAAGTGTCTGCAAATAGCGTTTTTTAGAAAATTCTCAAACATTTCTTTCTCCTTGGTTTCTTCATCTATCCACAACTTAAAAATCTTCTATTTCTTCAAATTACCAGATTTTAACAAAAGTGTTAAACAGAAAAATTAAAAACGTTAACCATAACAAAGAAGATAGTCAATTATGCGCTAATAGTCTAGTGGTATGACTTCGGCTTTCCAAGCCGACAACCCGGGTTCAATTCCCGGTTGGCGCACCAATCAACATAAATCAAGATTTCATTAAGAATGAAATACAGAATAATTGCACGCGTAGTCTAGTTGGTAGGACTCAGCCCTGCCACGGCTGGAACCCGGGTTCGAATCCCGGCGCGTGCACCATTATTACCACATAAAACAGCCTTTTCGCTTAATTTGTAATACGGAGGAGTCTTCTCGGTCATATTTGTTTTGTTATTTCAGCTTGCAAATTCATTATTGAATACATATGGATGAAGATTTTCTATTCAATTTTGATGATGAAGGAAAAGATCCTTCTCCCAAGAATAATTCCAATCCATTTGATGGTACAGATACAGACAAAGAACTAGAGGATCTTTTAAAGAATCAAGAAGATTCTGATGACCGTTTTTCAAGCCAATCAGTGGATACTTTTATACAAAAAGTTCTTCGTGCCAATCGCATTCTTGGTATAGGTGTTGGGGGCGCTGGGTCTAATGCTATTAACAATATTATGTCTCGAGGAGGAATAATCGGTGCGACCACAGTTGCTGTTAATACAGACGCTAGACATCTTTTAAGCACTCAAGCAGAACAAAAGCTTTTGATAGGAAGAGAATTGACTAATGGAACGGGAGCAGGTAATGATCCCAATATAGGTCGTGCAGCTTCTGAAGAGAATGAGGAAGATATTAGAGAGCTTGTTAGGGGACATGATTTAGTATTTGTTGCATGTGGTTTAGGTAAAGGTACAGGAACAGGTGCAGCTCCATTTATTGCAAGAATAGCCCAAGAAGAAGGTTGTTTAGTTGTTAGTGTTTGTACTCTTCCATTTGCATCTGAAGGTCAACCAAAAATGGAGACAGCATTAGAAGGTCTAAATGAACTTAATGAATATTCAAATACAATCATTGTAGTTCCAAATGAAAAACTTCTGATGTATGCACCCGATTTCACTTTATGGGATGCTTTCAAACTAGCAGATGACGTATTAATCAATGCAGTAGTTGGTCTTACAGAATTGATTGTTCTCCCTGCTAGAGTGAATGTAGACTTTGCAGACACAAAGAAGATTCTTCGTCGCAGTGGTCCTGCAGTTATTGGAGTAGGAAAAGGAAAAGGCGAAAATAGAGCTATTCAAGCAATTACAAATGCTTTGTCTAATCCATTATTGGACGTTGATATTAATTCATCGACTGGTGCCCTCGTAAATATAAAAGCTAATAAGAACATATCTATGACAGAAGTTGACACAATAACTACAATGATTACTGATCAAATACATACAAAAGCTGAATTTGTTTGGGGTTGTAATATTGAGGAAATGATGCCTGACGATGAGATTGCTGTTACTGTAGTAATAGCTGAAGTTCAATCACCATACCTTTGTAAACCTGATGATATTTCAATAGAAGCTCTATGGAGAGACTAAGGCACCTTTTCTTTTTCATTATTTTTGGGTTTTTATTCTTTCATTGATATGTTATATTAGTTAAAATGCCCAAATTTCAGACATATTACACTGAAGATCTTATTACTGTTGAATCAAGTAAACAAGCGATAGCAATTATTGGGTTTTCAATTTCAAAATTAGTGAACAAGTCTTCCAAACATCTTTCTGGTATTATAGTTAATTATCTAGATTCATTTGGTTATTCTTATGTTCTTCAAATATCTAGAGCTTATGCTAGATTTTTCATATTGGTTTCGGGAAAAAATGCAGGTGAAGTCATTAATAAGGTCTCTATACTTCTAGATAAAATGGATAGAAGAAATTCGATTGATTCTCATCTAGTTCTTTCACCTTTACAGCATGGCAATATAGCAAAAAACATGAAAATGTTAGAAGGTGCTCAAATTAAGGGAACTTCTAATCCAAAAATAATCCAAATAGATGACAGATTTTGGGTCTTTTCCTCTATACTTCTATCGGAAAATAATATTAGGTATTTCACTAGATATGTAAGAAATTTGCTATCTTCCAAATCCAGTATTCTGAACATGAGTACAAGGATTTTGAAGAAAAGCAATGATTCGAAGAAATACATGAAAACTATTATGTTTGCAAATAATTATCCATCTTTTGCTGAATGTGAAGAATTCTTAAAGCACCTTGAAAGAATTTCTCTTCAGTATAAACAAAAGTTAACCTTCTCTTTGCATTTTCATTCTTATAAGGAAATAAGGCGTAAATGGTTCCTCTTCTACTTTGGATTATCCAACAAAAATCAAACTTTAGATTTATGGAATGATGTTATTAGAATTGATAAATTCATACCATACTTAGAAATATATGATGATGTGAGTACTCAACAAGTTGATACTGAAGAGAAACAAGAAGTAATAACAGCAAATCAGAAAGACGTAAAAGCAACACAAACAATACAATTAGAACAAAGTAAGAATGAGAATGGACCAGTTTTTCCTTATGGTATAGTTGTATCAGAAGATGAAATTGATAAACTGATCAAAAATATTCCATCAACAAACACCTGAAATAATTACTTATAAAACAATAGCATGGTTTATTTGGTTTATTAATCATAGAACTGTTTAAAACGAAAAGAAATGTTGATAAGGTTAGTATATTCATCAGCAAATAAGGACAGATTAAATGCAGAACAAAAAGTCATCTTCATACTCATCAAAAAAGAGGAGATTCCGCAAGACAAAAGGCTTTGGTTTAACAAAGAAAGATATCGAGAAACAAGTAATTAGACTATTAGAAAAAGCAGATGATATAATTAAAGATGATATGGATATGGCGCAAAAATATGCATTACAAGCTAGAAAAATACAGATGAGAACGCGAATAAAGTTTCCTTCTCAATGGAAAAAGCGATTCTGTAAGCATTGCAAATCATTTCTTTATCCTGGAATCAACAGTCGTGTAAGATTATCTTCAACAAACAAGACTATTGCTATAAATTGTTTTCATTGCAATAAGTATACACGAATTCCTTATTATAGAAAAAAGAAGGTTAAAGAATGAAAGAAAACGTTGACAAAATTCGACATGAGCAGCCTAAAATTAGATTAGGGAAAAAGGGAATTACAGAAGGAATAGTTCAAGAGATAGATACCCTATTAAAAAAAGATATTTTTGTCAAAGTCAAGTGCTTAAAGAGTGTACCAACAGAATCAACTAGAGCAATAGCTCAAAATATAGCAAGTTTAACAAATAGTAAAATAATAGAAATCAGAGGAAAAACTTTCATTCTTGGTAAGCAAAATTCTAAATAAATCATTTCATGGTGAATTTAAATGGTATATATTTTCATTTGTGTTGATTTTGATAGAGATTATGCTTTTCCTATTGTAGGATTAAAACATGCTATCAGTAAACCGATTCAACTCAAATCTTCCAAGGAACAATCTTTGAATCCTATTGAGTCCATTTCTATTAAAGGAACAGTCAACTGTTTTAATCCTTTTATGACATATCTCTCAGATAAAGAACTTCAAACTACTTTTTATTTTGAAGCGAGGAGCGCTAAATTATTCAGTGAAAAATATCCAAAAGAAATGAAAATGTTCAAAAAGTCTTCTTTTGAATTTGGTGTTCATGGGTATGATCATGAAGATTTTACTGGAGAAGAAACAAGAGTAAGATTTGAACAAGATGAAGAAAGAAATATAATCGCTAGTGCAAAGAGGGAAATAGAAAATCTTTTTTCTACTGATATTGCTGGATTTAGAGCCCCATATATGAGAATTACGTCAAATACTCTTCAAATCCTTTCAGCTTTAAACTTTACACATGATAGTTCTTATTACAAGGAAGCAGAAAGAGCTATCTATCCATTCAGAACAAAAGAAGGCCTTGTGGAATTTCCTGTAATAAAAACTCCAAAAGAAAGCTCTATGAAAGGAATGTATACATATCTTTGGCCTTTTTTTGAGAAGAAAAGAACTCTAGAAGAGATTATAGGAAATTATATTCATTTACTAAAAAACACAGAAGATAAGAATTCATACATTTCAATCAACCTACATTTATGGCATTTTGCATACAATATTGAACACAATCGATTTTTATTACAGGAGGAAATTGCTGAAAATATTCACTCCTTCAAAAGACTCATCACTTCTTTAGAAAAATGTGAAAACGTTACTTTTTCAACCCCAAGTGAATGGTTAAAGGAGAATAGTATTGTTTGAAACATTATGCAGTTTTTGTTTCATTTCCTTAATTTCTTGAAGAGCAATAATCTTACCTATATTTTTCTTTATAGTCTCTTCTTTGATTCTTTCTTCCCAACTCTCGTTTATTTTCTCTGAATTTTTAGTTTCGAATTTATTTAGTGGGAAGGAGGTTAATTCATCCCTAATACAATCATTAAGATCAGATGATAACTTATCTTGAAAATAAATTTCATATACTAACAGATTTAGAAGATTGTTTACATGGCTGGAAATATTTGTAAGAAAAGGAACTGATTGTTCATGTTCTAAATATCTTATATATTGAATATACTTTACTAGAGTTTGAAATGGTTCTTCCTCCCGATTTTTCATAATTGGAATTCTAGCTACTTGGTTTGAGCGAAAATCAAAGAGATTGTAAATTTTCTTATTCATTATATTTGTATAATAATGTACTATATCTGAATTGAGCACAGCTAATAAATAAAACCAATCAATCTCATTAGAATATTCTTTCTTTATCACAATTGTTGTAACATCAGTTTCATTTATTGTATCTTTGTTTAGAGAATCGATAAGTGCGAATCTAGTTTTTTCTGCTTGATATGGACATATTATTTTTGGAGTGTGCTTAATCAGTGAAAGAGATCGATAAGCTGCATAATCGTAAAAATTGCTTAAATTATATTTCTTCTGTGTTCTCTCTAGATTAGGTTTAAAATCATCTAAATAGGATTTTATGTTAGGAAAACTACTTAGATTTCTATTTTTCAAAAATATCCAATATTGTTTCCGTTTTTTCCAATAGTATCTTCTAATATCACTATTTTTAATTAGTATTTTTAGACACTTTTTCTCATAATTTTCCAACTTTAGCTTTTTATTATCTGCACCTTCGAAGATTTGATCAGAAATTTGTGTCAAACGAAAAATACGATTATTTCCTGTGGAACAACCTTTTCCAATATTGGATATACCTTCAAAAGCTCCATATCTTTTATCATCACCTAATCGATAGTTTACTTTTTCTTCAATATCTGATATGATAGAAGATCTTTCGAAGGACCAGCTTCTTTCTGAAAGTGATGTCTGATTAATAGTAAAATGTCTAAATCTATCTTTTTTAATCTCATTTACAGGCCTATTATCAACCAGTAAGAATACTTCAATAAGTTCTCTAGAGTGAGGTTTCTTTTGTATTGTTACGATAGCAGTATCTATACCTAGTTTATTCTCAGTCTGAACAAATAATGATCTATTACTACGAAAATCAATGATTTCTTCTATTGATGCTTCTGATAGCAAAAATTTCCTTAATAAATTGCTATTGTAACCTTCCAACCAATATCTAGGACAAATAAAAGAAACCATACCCTTTTTCTTACAAAGTTGAACACTTCTTTCCCAGAATATATTAGAAATATCACCGTTTGGATTATATGTTTCGTATAAACTAGCATATAATCTTCTTTCTGCAATTGCTAATTTTTTGACATTAATATAAGGAGGATTTCCAACAATAACATCAAATCCCCCTTCCTTCATAGCATTATTAAACACATGAGACCAGTGGATTAAGCTTTCACCTTTCAACCACTCATTGACTATTACCTCATCCCTTTTTGAAACACCTTTAGTTATTAATTCAACGAATTTCAAATTGAGGGAAATGTCGGATAAACCAATTTCTGCTCTGCTTATATCACCTACTAGAGAATTACCTACAACAAAATTTGGATCAGGTAAATAAGCGTCTTCCTTCTTGATGAATTTCAGTGCTTTCTCAATAATTTTGAGTTTTGCCAAATGTACAGACTCTTTGGAAAGATCTGTTCCATAAAGATTGTTTGTTATTATACTGCAAACAATGGAGTTTTTCATGTCTTTTTTTGTAAACGGTTCAGATAACAAAGAATGAATATCATCTCCAATAGCATTGAGGGATAATATGTATAATTCCAACAAATTATCAAACGCAATTAACAAAAAGACTCCCCAACCCATTGAAATATCACATACGGAGATATTAGGTAATATAGAGGTTAGAAGTAGCAAAGCAATTTCTTGATCAATTTGTGTTTTGAGTTCGCTTAATGAAGAAATTTGTTGATTTGGTTTCAAGTTCTGATTTAATCTACTTATCATAGTTTTCCCAATTACTGAGTCTACTATATATTTGACAATATAATTTGGAGTATAATAACGTCCTTGATTTTTCTTTTTAGTATCTTCTAACGAAGAGAATAGAATTTTCTCAATACTTTGTATATCTTCCTTTACTTTCGTAAGTGAATATAATTTTAGAGAGTTATACAAAGTAATCAAGATAATTTATGAGTTATCCTTTTTCTCTTTTTCGTATAAACCTAAAAGTGTCTTCAAGCTAAATTTTTTTAGTAACTGGAAGATGTTTTATAAATTTCTTCACTGAAATGCCAATATATTTGCTACTTTGTTTGCTGCTCTTTCCATATCTAAAAACAATAGACCTAGTTTAGTATCAGAAGTAGCACTTACTGTTAATACAGCATCATCGCCTGCTTGCATTGTGACAATATATCCTTCCTCTCCTTCAACGAATATTTTTTTCAAAAGACCTTTTTTGAGTTCTACAGCAACCCTCTCTCCAAGAGATAACATCGCTGCTGTCATCGCAGCAAATCTTGTTTCCTCAATTCTTTCAAGAACTAGAGAAACTATGGGAAGTCCTTCTAATGATACTATCGCTACATCAACAATTCCAATTGATTTAAATCTTAATTCATTTATACAATCCTTTAGTTCAGCATTTACAGATTCTAAACCATATTTTGAGCTATAAATTGACAGAGGTAATCACCATATACCCATAGTATTAAAGAAAGCATTAAAAACACAACAATAAATTAATGTCGCATAGCTGTATTATTATTGTATTATTTTATCCTATCATAAAAACTTTGAAGTATTTCTAATAATATTGTTTTTCTCTTCATCTGATCCTCTGGTAAAGAAAATGCATCTTTGGGTGTCGCAAACTTAAGAATCTCCTCTGTTGCTGTTGGCTTGTTTCTATTTATTGCACGGTAATTATCTATTGCTCTAAAATACGATTCAGGATCATACAAGAATAATGAACCCGGTCCAACAATAAATATCAAATCTGCTTCTCTAATGCACCAAGCAGGATGTGCTGAATTATTGAAACTTTCTACTACAATTACTGAAGAATTTGCTTTAACATTTTCAAAGGAGGACTTTGTAGCATCTGCATAAAACTGACTATTTAACGAATAATACTCATGTTCGTTCTTAAAGAACTTAATTTCATTAGCTTGTTTCAATATTGGCTCAGTTAACAAGAGATCATTCCAGAATTTCTTATTCTTATAAATAGGTTCATTTACTAGATAAATATTCTCTACTTCACTGTCTTGTTTACAGATTGTGAACCTTTGAAACAAAGTTACACTACCAGTATACTTGGAATAGAAAGTATTGATAGAACCTTCTTTGAAAAAATCATATGAAAGTGCTTGAGTACTTACCCTATGTACAGGATTAGCAATTATTTGGGAGAGGTCAATCGATGAACAAGAGAGTAACTCAACAATATCTAATGAAACAAAATTTCCAAACTTATCTACATGTTCCTTGATTAAGTCATAATGAAAATACAAGTTATTTCCACTAAGAGGTTTAAAAGGTGAAGTTTTCACCGAAAGGTCATTTTCGAAACACGAGATAATATCTTTAGCTATTGTTGTTTTTCCAGAATTGTACTCTAGTAAACCACCGATAAAAATTGTAACGGGCATTACATCTACCAAAAAGACATAGAATAATTCGTTGAAATATGTTTCGGACTATAAGTAAAGTTTGAAAATTTTTTTACGCTTCTATTAGTTGTTTCACTTGTCTAATTATTTCGTTAATTATTACCTCTGTTAAAATCGAATTGGAGAATAAGCCTTTTTATAATCTACTATTATATTATACATCTTTTTTTTGTGCTATAATCCAAATGCGATTCCCATCCTCTTCTCTAATATTATAACCAGGATATAATTCTATTTTATTAAAACCTACTTTCTCAAAAAGTAATATTAATTCAGTTGATGAAACCATTTTCAGGTGATGAACAGCATCAAAATGTTCAATTTCCTTTGTTTCTATGTTCTTTAAGGAGAAATTTTCGATAACTTTCCAGATTCCTTTAAAGGCTAAAACTTCATGAGATAAATAATAAGAGACCTTAAATTGGTTTGTTTGCCAAAAAGACGGTTCAGGAACTTTATATCTTTTAATATTAGAAAAATGGTTAGTAACATCAATCAGAATAAATCCTCTAGGTTTCAAAGTTGTTTTAATTTTCTCTAAAGCTGCTATTTGTTCCTTGATTTGATGTAAATATAAGAAAGCGTCACAAAAGGAAATTACTACATCTGCTGTTTCTTCTGGAACAGAAAGGTCAAGAAATCCTTCTTGTCTGAATTCTATATCACCATGTTGAATTAATAGAGAGTTCTTTTTTGCTTTTTCAAGCATCTGTTCGGAGGGTTCTGCTAAGATAACTTTTTTTGATAATAATGATAATGGAAAAGCTATTCTACCGGTACCTCCCCCAATATCTACAACAACGGATTTAGACAGATTTATACCTCTTTTCTTTAGAAGAATATTCAAAGATTCTATTTCTCTTTCTGTTCGCTCTTGCATACGTTTTAGGTCTTTTTTATCAGAAGAAGCAATTGTATCATAAATTAAAGCCAATTTCTCATAGGGGTCTGAAGAATTGTTCATTATTTTTTTATTAAAAATCAGATTATTAAAATTTGTCTCAGAAAAAAGAGCAGAATAACATGAACAACCGGCAGAAGTTTAGAAAGCTTCAAAGCATGTGATGTATAACTACTCTGCTAAAAAAGGAACATAATAATAAAAGTGGAGCGGGATCGGAGACTCGAACTCCGGTCCTCGGTTTTGCTGACTCCCGCATGGTCGCAAATCCTCACTAGTATGAGTAAAAGAAAATAAATAAAGAGAAAACAATAATAATTTAATCGCTTAAAAAGTCGAAAATAAAGTTAAAAATTCCTTCCTTCTCAATTTCTTGTTGGGTTTAAATATATGCGTAAACAACAATAATGAAGAAATTGTACATCCTAAACTTAATTAAAAATCTAAAACAAAATAGAAGAGGAGGACCAATATTCGAAGAAATATTGCTTATTGGTATCGCAGTGGTTATTTTTGTAATAATTATGGGTGTAATTCTTGGTTTAATAGATTGGACACAATTTAAGATAGACAATATTTTCAGCTGAATAACCAATCTCTTAATTTTGTTGTATTTATAAGGAAAGATGAGTATATATTGTAGAAGCTAGTAATTTGATTAGGAGCATTTTTCTCAAAAAAATACCTATTTAACTAGCTTCACTCTTTCTCATACACAAATAATTCGTTGAGAATCCTTTTTCCCCTTTAAATATGAAAGTAAGGATATTAGTATGAATTGAGCACTTTATCCTCTTTGAAAACAAAAAAACAAGCTTTGGTAACTCGTACTTATCAAATGGGAGTAAGGTTTTATGGTACCAGAGAGGAGAGAAGGACTCAAGAAAAAGAAGCTAACCAACGAATAAAAGGTTTACAAGTTCAACAAGAAGACATTGCACACGATAGAAAAGCAATCAAAGCAGCAATGAATCTTGCTAGAACCGATCAACGATTAAGTGCTAAGATTGCTAAATCAAGAATATCAAAGATTACAGGTAATTCTAGGAATATTTCCCAAAGTGCATATTATTGGTTGTTTGTTGCAGCTAAAGGAACAGTTGATAGAGAGAAGAAAGTAGCTGATTTCTTTAATTTGATGCTCAAGAATTCGGAACAAGCTATAGAATGGATGATTTTTGGGCGTTCTCCTCGATTAGAAAAATATCTAATTAAAAAATGGGATTTAAGCAGACTATACATCATCAATCTCATTAACCGCACAAGACGACAACTAGATAAATACTGCCCTCCTGAGTTAAAGTTCAATAGAATTAACGAGCTTTTGACACAGAAGGAGATTGAGAAAGCTATCCATCAATGCTACAAAAAGAAATGTCTAGATCTTGAAACACC
>JAGLRO010000149.1 GCA_023136245.1 Candidatus Heimdallarchaeota archaeon | reverse complement strand
TGATAGCAGATTAGTATTTGCTCCTGTAAATTGGGCAGAAGTAGCTCAACAATATCAAACTGAATTAAAAGAGAATTTGATGAAAAGGAAGAAGACATTGAGATGTGATAATCAAAAAATTCGAGCAAAAATAGGTTGGCGCTTCTTGAGAGGATTCATGGTCGATTTTCTAGCAGATGCAATAGTATATCAACAATCACCCAACGATCAGAAAATGTACAATGACATTCATGCAAAGTTCAGTGAAGAACTAAAAAAACAAGCTACTGGAGCTGGTGATAATGCCCATCTTTGCATATTCGCTCACAGTCTTGGGACAATAATCACCAACAACTTTCTCTTTGATCTTGAATATTGTAGAAAAAACAAAAATCCTTCAGAATGTGGAGATACGCCACTAGAAAGAGGAGAAACGTTAAAACTAGTCTATACAGCAGGAAGCCCTTTAGCACTTTGGACTATCAGACATTATCCCCCTAAATTTGGTATACCAATAGAAGTAGAAAAGTGGATTAACTTCTACAATAAGAATGATGTATTAGCTTATCCTCTTGGTAATTTAAATGAAGAATATAGAAAATTAAGATGTAATGCTGAAGAGGGAAAGAAACCTATGTTAATTGACAAAAAAGTATTTGCAGGTGGAGTTCTAATGGGTTGGAATCCAATGTCTCATAATGGATATTGGTCTAACAGGAATGTGATAAAGACAATCGTTGAGAGTCTTCTGGAAATCTAAAGAATACCCTTCTCCATCTCTTTCAATTTCTTTTACAAGAAATAGCGTGTTTTCTCTACGTAAATGAAGGAGCTCACATTCATTTCGACGTAATTGAAAACAATGAAAGAACCTGTCCTAGAAAGTATTTCTCTACAGAAGGATATGCAGAGCTAATTGCTATGATAAAACAATTCAATCCAGATTGGGAATTATGTTACCCTTAACATACAATCTAGTTTCAGAGTTTATTTCTCAATAATGTAAAATATGTAATTGTATAAAATACGATAAGAAAGAGAGTATAACTACCTTGGATTGCCAAATAAAAACCAGCATAAAATTCATTGAAATTTATGATGAGATATCCGCGAGTGAGAACAAAAATATAGAGCACTAAAATAATACAATAGAAAGCCGTAAAGATGAGGAATACTGCCTTGAGTATCAATACATAGAAAGTTCTATTTTTATGACTTGATTTTGAATCTGATTTTGTTCTCTCCTTTCGCAGAAATATTATCATAAAGTAAAGGAAAAGAGAGAGAAAAAGAGGTACTAAAATACCAAAAATTAAGAAATTAATAAAAACAACAAACTGTATGATAGTTGATACTACAATAAGTGCAAGAGTTGAAAATAACAGATATTTAGTATACTTTTTCTTTTTAGTTTTTACGTAATTTTCATCTATATATGTTGATTCAAGGACTATCATTGTAGAGATGGAAGTTACCAAACTTAATGGTATTGAGAGATTGCAAAATATAATAGGGTAAAGCATCCAAGAAGTATGAGGAAATGAAAAAGCTATGCATAAAATAAATGAAACGGAAACTAAAGTTATGAAAAATATGTTTGTATAGGATTTTCTTTCAAGGAATCTGTATCTATAATTAGATTCAGAGAATTTTTGTTTGATCAGAATAAAAAATGGAAATGCGATTAGAAGAGGAAGGAAACCACAAAGCATACTGGAAGCAGCAGGGACAAGATAATAGGACAGTCCATAAGATCTCATATTCAAGTTTAGCGGAATAACAGAAAGAAGAGAGATTAGGGAAAAAACTAGAAGTATTACAAGGAAAGTTGAAGGTTTCAGTAATTTCCCTTTAATAGTTTCTTTTTGTTCTCTCATATTAGCACTTCTTTTTCTTATTTCTTAGAATTTTGATTACCAGAATAACTGAAGATGAAGAAACCATTACCATTATAATTATTCCAAAATCCCAATTAAGCAAAAATGTGAATGGTATATCTCTTGGAATGAAAAATGTAACATCAACTAAATCTTCTGTGATTCTTTCGTTCTCCCAATTCCAAACGTAGCTTGAACTATTGTCATAATTTGTTACTGAACATTTTCTTAAAGGAGTAGTCTCTGAATAATTTGAGTGTTCAAAAGGTTGTTCTCCATGAATAATGAATTCAACTTTTTTTGTAGTTTCTCCATTCCAGAAACGAGAAGTTTGAACATTATGTATTAATGAAAATTCAAAAGCACTTCTACCCATCCAAATAGGTTTAGGAGCATCAATTTTTATTCTAAATGATGAAGTAGAATTCCCACTTAAATTGACATCAGAAAAACATAAAAAATAGTACAAATCTATATGATATATACTCAATTCTTGCAATTCACTTATTAAATCGTTATCGCAGCTTTGAAATTCTACTTCGGAACCATTAAACCATGTTGTTATGGTTTTGGTATAATGCAGAAGGATGTGTGATATTGGAAAAACTATTGTTGCAATAGAAGTAGTAGCAACTGGGTTAAAAACACTATAATTACAATCAAAAATTATAGGCATTAAGAATTCTCTTTTATCAGCAAATTCTGTTATTATAGTTATGTTTGCATTTGTCAATCTTAAAGTGTCATCATCTAGAGGAGGGATTATTGTACCTAATCCAATATGATCAGAAAAATAAGAAGGTTGAGATTCAGTAAGAACACTAATTCTTACACTAGTAAACATGTATAGAATGAGAAAACATAGAATAACTAATCCGTGTTTATAGTTCTTCATTATTGAATACTACCAAAGTTGTTTACACCTTGAGAATTTATTTATCTTTCGTAAAGAATGAATAAAACATCTTTGAGCTTATTTCGAAAGGTTTTTAAACGTAATATACTATACGTGTTATAGTATGATGTGATTAGTATATCACAAATACTAAACAAAACACAACAGGTGAAGAAAACTTGTTCAGAAACATTAAAACATACAGACCCGAAGCTCTGATAGGTTCAGAGCAATTTCGCACATATGTTGAGAGCTTCGAATCAGAACTTCTTCGAGGAATATCAACATTATCAGCTTTAGCCATTATTCAGAGATTTCCAGATGAAGGAATTTATGGTTACCAACTTCTTAAAGAACTTGAGAAGGAAACACAGAAAATTCTAGTGATAGAAGAAGGAACCTTATATCCTATGCTCAGAAAACTTGAGAGAGATGGTCTTCTAACTTCTGAAAAGAAGCATCTTGGAGGACGACCTCGAAAGTATTACAAGTTAACTGATGAGGGATCAAAACTATCTGATCATATGGTGGGTTTCTTTTCTAAGCTTTTGGAAGCTATTTCATCGTTAATGGAATTTAAGATAGAATTACCTGAAAAGAAGTTTGTTTATTGTCCAAATTGCGCAAACAAAATTGATTTACAAGATAAAGATTACAAGTTTTGCAACATTTGCGGATTAAATATTGAAGGTTTATCAAAGTGAGGTTAGAAAAATGAACAATAAAAATGATGAAGAATTCTTACTAGTGAAAGAGTTCTTAGATGAAGTAACAAAAAAGTTGCCTATATGGTTGAAGACCAAAGAGGATGAATTAAAAGATGTTCGCGATGAATTAGAATCGCACATCTGGGATAAAGCAACAGAACTTGCCCAAGGAGAAGAACAAGAAGTTTGGCATGTGAGAGAAGCTATAATTCAGATGGGATCTCCCAGAGAAATAGCAAAAGAATATAGACGAAGAGGTACTCCAAAGTTTTTCATTACTGAGGAATTATGGCCTTGGTATTATAAATCCCTAATAATTGTAGGTGTTATTGTGTTCTTCGTGAATCTAATAACCTTAGCATTTACATTAAGAGCTGGAAATTTAGCTCCAGCCTTCGGTGGTTTCTTTGAGGGGATTTTTACTGGTGCTGTAATAGGATTTGCAGTATTGACAATATTATTTGTAACCTTAGCATATCAGGGAGTCTTACCTGAAGATCTCAAAGTTGTTGAAATAAGAGGTGGGATAGAAATAGCTGGAGTTACAGTAGTTTCAACAAAGAAACCCAAAGAACCAAAAGCAGTTCCTGTGAGAAAACCAAAGAAACCAAAACAAGTGCTAGAATCTCAAACTGGTTATTTATTTGGGGGAATCATGAGTTTAGCTTTTGGATTTACCCTGATCTTCTTTCCATTTGATAATTATACAGATTATTATGCTTTCGATATGACTGGTTTAATTCCGTGGTTAAGATTAGCTGGAGGTATATTTGTTGCTTATGGTTTCATAAGATTCTCCCAAGCTTTAATAGGGAAACAAAAGAGATTACAACAAACCTTCTTAG
>JAGLRO010000148.1 GCA_023136245.1 Candidatus Heimdallarchaeota archaeon | reverse complement strand
ACTGATACTTTCTGAATCAGGATGAAGCAAGAATTTTTTTGATTTCTCAGGATCTACAAAATAATCCTTTTCAGCAACAAACATCTGAATTGGAATTTCAATAGCTTCTTGTCTTCCTCTTATATCATAATTGATTATAAATTCCAAAACATATCTGCGAAGACACCAATCATCATTCTTTTTCAAACGCTCTGCGGCCCATGTAACATTAGCAGATTCTCCAGTTCTTCTAATTTTCATATAAAATCTATAGAAAACGATTATCATTTTTTGCGCTAAAGTCAGTAGAAAAGTTGGTAACAATCCTAATGCTGGTAACCAGAATGGTGTGCTGTAGAATTCTTGAGGACTAATGATAACTAATTCTTTTGGTTTTGGACCATTTCCTTCTAATTGATAATAGAATGCTTGAGATCCTCCTGAACAGCTACCAAAAATTGTAAATTCTTTATCTTTAAGATCTAGTTCTTGAATTACTCTAGCCAATTCTTTGTTATATTCATCAGGATTAAAATACCCTTTTTTATGGGGAGTAATTGACTTACCAAACCCTCGTGGTTCATAGATTATTGCATTTCCATATTTCTGTATTTCTTTTGCTAAGGGAGTGACACTATCAATACCATTTAACCAACCTGGGATTATTATGATACTACGATTAGAATACTGTTCATCCAAAGAAGAAAATTTTGCTAATCTAACTTTAATTTCTGGATCTTCGTTTGTTATAGAATAAACAATTTCCTCTGCTGTCATATATGCTAGGAAAATTTACTATTATTTATACTTTTTATTGAAATTCATTTTAATAAAAATGAAATAATAAAATTAGAAAGAGAGATTATTCTTCAAGAACTTGGTTACACAAATTCTATTCTTACTTGAATAGGTTTGATTCATTTATCATTCATTTCATCTGTTTCTTCTTTTCTTGCTAAAAATGATCTCAAGATTCCATGAATGATATTAAATCTTGGAACTTTCTTCATGTAAAATTTGTAAGGATATCCGTATATTTTTTGCAAGAAACTATCTTTTTCCAGAGATGCGATTACGAATACTATAACCGCTATTACTGAGAATATATTTGATAAAATAGAATTTGCTAGTAAGATTGTGGAGAATGAAATGAAAATAAGTCCCAATGTAATTGGATGACGTAAATATGCAAAAATCATTAAGTTGCTGAATTCGTTTAGTTTTGTTGTTCCTTTTCGTTTTACCCATCTTCTGTTTGATGATACTAACCCTATTATAATGAAAAAAGAAGCTATCAAGGCTACTATTGAAGCTGCTATTTGATATCCACTAAAAGTTTGGTACTCTCCTACATTAAGTGAAAGTGCGAGAGTTAAAAAAATAAATCCAATAACCTCAAAAATCTCGTATCTTAGCCCTCGATAAGCAGCGAAAATAAACCATACTATTACTATAGTTGATAGGAGCACAATTAGAGACCAGAACCAAATAGTATTTAACACAAGATGACATTCTGCATTAGGCTTCTTGAGTTTTTCTGAATATCTTTTCATACGAATCTTTTAAATCCATGAATCTTTTTAGTTAATGAGATGTCTAGAAATAAAGCAGGTTTTCTACTCATTCATGGTTTTACTGGAACACATTATGAAATGGAACCACTAGCTGAATATCTTCGAAACAAAGAATTCACAGTAGAAAATATTATTCTTCCTGGGCATGAAACCTCAGAAGAAGATCTTATAACAAAAACATGGATTGATTGGATAGAATTTGCACAAGACGAACTGGAAAAGCTCAAGAAAAGCTGTGAATTTGTTTTTGTATGTGGATTATCAATGGGAGGAGTAATCTCTTTACATCTAGCTAAAAATAATCAAGATATTTCAGGGATTATCTCTATGGCAACCCCATATAAATCACCAGATTGGAGAATACACATCTTCGATGTTTTTCCGTTTGTTCACTACTTATATCCAAAACATAAGAGCAAAGAATCAGGATGGGAGGATTTGGAAGCGCTTGAATCTCACAGATGTTATGATAATTATCCTACAAAAGCTGCAAAACAAGTATCTAGGTTGTTCAAATCCGTTAAAAGAGATATACCTTTTATTAAAATCCCAATTCTTATCATTCAAAGTAAAAATGATCCTACTGTTCCAACGGAACATCCAAAATGGATATTTGGTAACGTCGCATCAAAGGACAAAAAACTGATTTGGATCGAGAAAGGAGGACATGTAATTCCAGAAGATGCAGGACGATTTCAATTATTTGAAGAAGTTGAGAAATGGATTGAGGAAAGGATATAGTTAATTTGTCTTTTTTGGTCTTGATTATTGAAGGAGATTTTAGGTGATTAACAAAGGTTTAGACTTTATAATTATTATCAATAGCTTTCTATTGCTTCTTTTATAACTTCATAACATCGATCAAGCATTGTTTCTAATCTCTCTGGGCTTGTTATTTCATATGGAAATACAGGTAAATCTGCTCTTTTTAGAAGTTCCTCTTTTGTTATACCAGCTTCTATTAAGTCTTCAATTCTCTGTACTAGTTCAGAGAGATATTCTTTGTGTAATTTGAGTTCTTTTATGGAAGATACAGGTCCATGACCTGGTACTACTTTATCTGGTCTCAAATCAATCATTTTTTGGTATGCACTAATCCAAAGATAAGGATCCATTGAAGGATCACCTCCATAAGGATAAACTTCAGCAAAAAGTATATCTCCAGCAATAATTACATTGTCCTTTGGAACATAAATAAAAGTGCTTCCACGCGTATGTCCATTGGTCTCAATTAGTTCTATTCTTTCCTCTTGATTTTCAAG
This sequence comes from Candidatus Heimdallarchaeota archaeon, assembly GCA_023136245.1. GTDB lineage: Archaea > Asgardarchaeota > Heimdallarchaeia > Heimdallarchaeales > Heimdallarchaeaceae > UBA460. Next base: position 4,813 of record JAGLRO010000148.1, on the reverse strand, counting down.
AAAATATTCTTCATCAAAAGTAGTTGTTGGAAACACAAATCTTAGATCTTTCCACTTTTCCTCCCAAACAGGATCATCAGCTTTGTATTGTGCGAGTTTTTCTGGAGCATAATATTTCTTGATTACTTCTTTCATCAATTCATTAATTGAATTCGTAGAGATTATCTCACTTTCTTCAAAAATCTGATTACCCAATATGTGATCTGGATGATGATGTGTTAAAACCAATTTACTTATTGGGAAACCTATGATTTCTTCAGCTGAATTCTTCGCAATATCTGCTGTGATAGGATCCATACCACTGTCAATCATTATAACAGTATCCCCTAATTTGATAAAAGCTACATTCCCTCTAGTTTCTCCTTTCGTATGTGCCCAGACATTTTCTGAAACTTGCTCAAGTTCAAACATATCTATCAAATGTAATATAAAATTTATATTAAAATAGTTTCTTAGAAAAAAAATAACTTTTCTTGATAGGATTTGGCAGATTCAGCTAATAATCTTCATAAAAGCATCAAGCAAATCATCCTTTCAAAAATTCTATAATTTCTCCAGTAAATCATAAATTTCTTCGTCTATTTTACTTGACCTCTCCTGTAATTTTTCAATCTCTGTTCTTTTGTTTTCCATTGTTTCGAAAAGGTTATTCATTCTTTCTACATATTTTGCTCTGGTTTTTCCTTCTTCTCCTTCACTTGTTAAAACATTGATTGATTGGGTTATTCTTTGATATTCTTTGTCAATTCTGTTGAGATTTGTCTGTTCAGAAGAGATTTGTTCATTTATCTGAATTTTCTCTTTTCTAATCTGCTTAATTTTCTTTAAAGAATTTACTTGCTTATCAGTCAAAGTTTCAAGATTGAGTAAATCATCAAGATATTCATCAGAAATTGAAGCTATTGATATACTTTCAGAAGTTTTTCTTAATGTAGGTATTTTAATTTTGATCAAGGTTTTAGGTTCTACCAAAATTTCTGCTCTGAAATAGTTTGGAGTCTCTTTTGTTTCAACTTTCGATTTTTTCTTATCTAGTTTATAATCATATAATTTTGGTACTTCACAAATTACTAACTTATCTTCATCAGCCTTATTATTGATTTCAAGTGTATATAATCGAGTATTCAAAAAGGTTTCAACGTAATATTGACCAGATATTGAAATACTTATTTTCTTTGACGATGATGTTTCGTTTTGTTTTATAATTACATCTTGCTCAACCAAATAAGGAAGAATTTGCTTTTCTCCTTTGGAAACTCGTTGGAGCATTGCTTCCCCAGTATAAGCTCCTTTCTCATAAATTGTTACTGGTCCTTCCTCCCATCCATATCCTGTTACATTTTCTACTTCAATTGCTTTAAAAGGATGGGTAGTATGTTGTTCTTGATTATATATGTAAATAGTCTTCTTTGGAATATTTGTATTGTGTAATAATAGTAATGCTGATTCTCCTTTCTTTATTGTTACTGGTTGCTTTAAACTAAATGAAACACTTTCTGTTGTAGTTACAATTTCTGCCGATTCTGCTGCTCCAACAGCATATTCATATGGTTCTTCTTCTAGAAACTCATCTGCCATTTTCAAACTAGAAACGGCTCTGGAACGCTTAGCTTTCTTCATTGGAATCCCTGCTACAGCCATTGGTGGAGATGCTGGTTTTGCTAGTTCTTTGTATTCAGCTTCTGGTGTCATTACACTAATTCCCATTTGTCTAGGTCTTTGAACAAAAGGACGATCAATTAACCAAGGAGAACTTATATCGTATCTAAAGGAAATTGGGAGTCCAGTAATCAAGTGTAAATTGGCATCAATCCAGTCTTGTTGAGAATTATTAGTTACCAAACTCCATAGTTCGAAGACAGCATTTTCATCATCTAGGGAATAGATCCTATATGATGATAACCATGCAGGAAGTTCAGTTAAATAAGAGACAGTAACGTTTTTTTCTCCTTCCTCTGTGAAGGAAATCTTTAGATTCTTAACATTTTCCTTCTTACTTCTAGATAGAAAATCTAACTGTTCTGTCAAAGTTTTCCTGTAAAATTCTTCTACTGGAAGAATGCTAATCACTCTATTTGAATCAAAATATTGAATCGAATCATCTTCAGTAGAAAGAACAATTTTTACCTTTAGGGTATCAGAATCATTGCCTGATTTGACGGTCTGATAACCTATCAATCTACCTCTGATCGATTCTTTATTATCTGAAACAATTACAATTTTCGAACCAGACAAAAGATTTAGAATGGATGTTAAAGCATAACCATCTTGATCTATCTGTAGATCTTTGGATTCTTCAGTGTCAAATGCTATAGAAGACAATAATGCTTCTCCTTCTACCTCAACGTGAAATGTTTTTAGAAAGTCATCTTGATTTTTCACAAGTACTGGGAATAAAACCTTTTTATTTTGGAAAGAAGCTTTTGATGATAACCAGCCAATTCCCATCTTGTAAAGAGTAACCTCATTCACTTCAAAAACGACCATATTAATCAAATAAAAGTTATTAAGAAATAATAAAACTTTATTGGTTCACATTAGAACCAGCTAAAAATGCGTTAATGTAACTTAGCTTGCACCTTGACTTAGAAGAATATTTCTTAATTCTAAAATATCATTCAATATTAAATAAATCGCGTTATCAAGAGTTCTAAAAATATCTCCGATTGAAATCATAAGTTTGAGTTTTTTACGACTTTGTGTTTCAGTGAAAAGGTATTTTTTTGTACTTAAAGGCAGATCTTCTGCTTTTTCAATGGTTACAAAATAAACTTGAGCTGTTGGATCTTCCTTTTGAAGATCATCAATATTAATTATATGTCGCTTTGTGCTCTCTTCATCTTCACATGATGCAAGGTAGATATAGTAATCAATATCTCTGAAATATTCTTTTCCAGCTATTTGTTCATAATCGAACAACAACGTTAGAACTATTCTCATGAAATAAGTATCAATTCGAGTAATGTATTCATTTCTATCTAATTGATAAATGAAATCGATGTTTTGATAATGAAAAAGTGCTTGTATGATTAGATTGTAAGAAAGTGCATCAGAAGAGATTATACCTATCTTTGTTCTTCTATTGAGTAATTGTGAAATTTGTTGAATAGTATTAAACCTAGAAGCAATATCTCGAACAATATCCTCAATACTTTTAGATTTTATTTGCTCATCTAGCAAAACATTTTCTATTAGAGATTCACTCAATTCTAATAATTTTTCATCGTTTATTTCTTGCACATCTTCAAACTGCTTGAGGAAACTGTTAATTGTATCAAAAATTTGAGTATGACCAAATTTCACTTTCTGATCACAGTTTTTTTTATAAAACACAAGCAATTGACAAAATGCTAATCCATCTGATATAGAACGTGGATCCTTAATATCAGAATCAAATTTTCGAAAAGAAACTATTAGCAGGTGATAATTTTCAAAATGCGGGATTGGTAAGGGACCATAAATCTCTAGTTGAGGGGAGGCAGCACTAATCACAGGACTGTAAAAATTACCTATTCCTGTTATTTCATCTCTTGAGATATCAGGTATAGGAATTGAACTTCGAAGTGACATTCCTACTTCATCAAGAGCTAACAGGGATATAAATGGGATAAACAGTGGTGCTGACATATAAACCATATTTTAAAGCTGGTTAAATAATTAGTGGGTTGTAAATTAAAAACTGTTTTCCTTAAGGCTGTTTATCATACAATGTTTCTTTGTAATCTTTGTCAAAATGAATTTCAAGCTTTCTGGGACTTTTTTCTATGATAGCTTCAAAAAAGCTGAAAATTAATATTAATCTACACAATTTTATTAGATGATATCCTATCATCAGTTTATCTATGACGTATTGATTCGGTGGAAGACGAAAGAGAAGACTATTTGTCCAGTACATATTTCCAGATAAAGCTACGTGAGTGGAAAGTTCTAAAGCGAATGCCATCCCTATCGCTACAAAAATGAGGAATGCTCTGATTATTTTGTTATTTGATTTTCTTATAAAATTAATACCATCTAACCATTTGATATCATGAGCTGCAACAAGAAAAGTAGCTGCAATAAAAATCCATAGAGGAGGAGATTCATGTAAATCAATCCATGTTATAACATAATCTTCGATGTTTGTGACAGGAGTTAATAGACTTAAAAATCCTATAGTGCATGCTAATAAGGAGAGTGTAGAAGATATCCTCATTAGAAATTGATTTCTGGGAGTACTTATATACTTTCCTTTTTTCAAAATAAATTAATTTGCGAATCACTCGTTTCAAATACTCAGAGATTTTACAATTGATCTACAGATTTCTGTCATAACTCCGCAAATTTATATATATCTTAATAGGTTAGAATTTTGATGATTTCAGACACTACTCGGAAGCACATATCTTATGCAGCTTTAATTGTTGTTCTGCTAATGATGATAAGAATGTTTTTTCAGTTCTTCAATTTTGCGAGTATAATCATTTTTGAATTTGTTCTTAGAGTTCTTGTACAAGTAGCAATTATCTGGTTGTGTTATGGTTTATATCTTTTCTACAAAGATGAAACAGACAAAAATATCCTTATAAGTACGATACTAGTTTTCTTTGGTGGAGTAAGTAGCTTAATAATCTTCATTTTTGATGGACTGATAAGTTATCAGATAATTCCATATACTGAAGTTAATGTATTGATATTGCAAATTGTTTCGATTCTACCACTATTAGGATACGTTGTAGGCTTCTTTCTCTTGAAAGGAGTTTTTGATAATTTTGTTCGTGAAAGAAGAAATATTTTCAAAGGTCAGTTATCACTTCCTTTGAGTTATCTCTTT
>JAGLRO010000147.1 GCA_023136245.1 Candidatus Heimdallarchaeota archaeon | reverse complement strand
GGGGGTAGTGATGCTTTTGGAGATTTTCATCAAAGTAATCTAATGATAAGAGCAACAACTCAAGGAGAAGTTGTAAGTATTGCTCTTATCGATCCAACTTTTTGGATGCAAGGTTCTTTTGATAGATTTGAGGACATGGGAACTTTTTTCGGAAGACAAATTCTGGTTGAATATAGAGAAACACAATCTATTCTAAGATCATTAGATGATATTCAGAGATTTATTCAAGGTTATGATGTACATCTCCGAGAAGTTAATGGATCTCCTCTTAAAGAACTATATCCAAAAGGGTATCCTCTGGATTTATTCATGTCTACCTGGGCAATGATGGATATAATTGATAAAACTACTAATCAAGGTATTCCTTTTGACCATCCTGATGTTATTTTATTAAAGGATTTAGCATTTTTCTTCCTTACAGAACAACCAATTGGAAAAGAATTGAACACTTATATTTAATTTAAAGAAGGAAAAAAATAAAAGACTGTGTGAGATGATTAGTCAACAAATGACCTATACGAAAAAAGAAATTCATATATCAGCTTATGTGATTGCAAAGATTCTAGCAGTGGATGCTATAGATCCTTCCAAAGAATCAGCAGGTGTTCTATTGGGTTATTTAGAGGAAGATGGCGAGACACTTGTAATAACTGATTTTGATACAGGTAAACAAAAACAAACATCCACTTTCGTTGTTTTGGATGATGAAGCACTCGTTCAAATAGTTCAAGATCTACAGAATCGTGATAAGAAAGAAACAATAGTCGGTTGGGTACATACTCATCCTTCATTTGGCTGTTTTCTTTCTGGAACAGATAAAAGTACACAAAGAATTTATCAAAACCTATTTCCTCAAGCTGTTGCTCTCGTGATTGATCCTTCAAAGTACTATCAAACATCAAAACAGAGAGATCTGGAAATTGAATTTTTTAGACTTATAAGTGATTTAGATTATCAAGCGATACCATATGGTTTCTATTTTGATGAAATTACAAGACATCTTTCTAACCTTGTAGAAGTTGATCTAAAATGGGAATTACCTCAACTTCCTGCTAATGAAGTCAGAAAATTACATCAAAAACTTGATACGATTGTGTCTCCTTCTTTAGAGAGTGAAGAAAAACAACTACTTCATGGTTTTGTAGATATTTTAAGCGAAACAACAGAGCAATTTGTTGAAGGTGGAGAGGGAAAAGAACTTCTAGAGGCAATAGATACGAGGCTTAATGTTATTGCACAGAATGTAAATAAGATATATAACGAAGAAACCTTTAATTTGTACGCAATACTGAATATTGTTTCAGTTGTATTAATCGCAGTAGCTTGGTTTTTGTTGGCGTTCCTAACTTAATTCCAGATTTTTTCTTGTTTTAGGGAAATATCATAATTAGAAGAGTTTTTGAAATATTAAATTTCAATGGATTCAATGCCTTCTATGCAAATAATACCAATCAAATCAAACAAGATTATTGAAAAAAATGATGATCTATTGTCTATTCTTCTTGAATCGATGAAAAGAGAAGGGCATTCATTTGAAAATAATGACATTCTAGTAATCGCAAGTAAAGTGGTTTCATATGCTGAGAATCGAATAATTGATTTTTCTTCAATAAAACCATCTAAGCAAGCAAGAAGACTTGCTGGAAAAGCTAAAATCCCTCCAGAATTCGCCCAAATCATACTTAATGAATCAGATTACAACTATATTGGTTGTGTGTCTGGAGCTATAACAACAATTACTAAGTATGGTTTATTAGCAAATGCTGGTTCAGATCAATCAAATATTGGAGAGAATCAAGCTATTTTGTTACCAGAAAATTGCAAGAAATCAGCTGAGGGAATTCATAATAATTTGCTTGAGATAACTGGAAAATATGTTGGAATAATAATTGCAGATTCAAGAACCATACCGATGAGATTAGGAACTGTAGGTTGTGCTTTGGCAACTTATGGTTTTCTTTCAGTAATTGATGAAAGAGGAAAATTGGATCTTTATGGAAAGCAGATGACAATAACTACTAGGGCAATTGCAGATCAGTTAGCAACAGCTGCTGAATCATTGATGGGAGAAACAAATGAGCAGGTTCCTTTTGTAATAATTCGAGGGTACCCAATGATTCAAATAAGCAGTTCAGAGGAACGAGATTTAAATTCATTAATCTCAGCAGAAGATTGTATGTTCATAGGTCCTATTTTACCATGTATAAAAGAAATACGACACGGAGATAATGAAATTGATTAAAGGAAAACTCGGAAAATTGGACGTTGGTGATGAATTACCAGTAAGAGTATTTGGTGTAATCAATCTTTCGAAAACTTCATTTTATCAGAGCTCAATAGCATCATCTTCAAAGGAAATTGAACTTGCAGTCAAAAAAATGGTAGATGAAGGAATGGATGGTTTAGATTTTGGCGCACAATCTACTCGTCCGATCCAAATTTATGGAGGGGAAGGACGTGTTGATGAAGAAACTGAATTTAGCATAATTAAAAACGCTTCTAAAATTATTCTCGACACCTTAAGTAGTTATAATAATGTTGAATTATCTGTAGATACAACAAGAAGTAGTATTGCTGAATATGCGTTGAATCAAGGAATAGAAATTATAAATGACATTTCAGGATTCAAAAAAGATAATAAAATGGCAAAAACCATAGCTGAATTTGATGCTTCAGCTGTTCTCATGGCAGCAAAGCAAGAACCGGGCGATATCTATAAATTAGAAGAAATCAAAGAAGAATTAAGAATCAGTACTGAAATAGGAGTAGATTCAGGAATAAGGGAAGAGAATATCGTTTTAGATCCAGGTATAGGGAGTTGGGAAGCAAGAGATTACAAACATGATTACAAAATAATTCAGAAACTTGTTGATTTTAGAATATTAAACAAGCCAATTTATGTTGGAATAAGTCGAAAAACTTCTATTGGAAAAGCTTTGAATAATGCTCCTTCTGATGAAAGATTATATGGATCTTTAGGAGCTACAATTGTAGCAGTTGTGAATGGAGCACATATTGTACGAACTCATGATGTAAAACCAACACAAGAAGCTATTCGTGTAGCTGAAACCATTATAAGGTTTAAAGAATTTTAACTTGCTTTTATTTCTTCAAACATGGCTCCTTTATCTATTTTTACAGACCATACTGGTAAATTTAGAACTTGTTTTAGTTTACTTCTGATTTTTTCCTTATCCAGACTTGTTAATAGAACAACACAACCTCCTAAACCGGCACCTGTTAATTTCCCACCTAAGGCACCATATTTAATGCCCAAATCAATTATTTTGTCTAGAAGAGGTAAGGATACTGAAATTCCTTCTTTTAGAGCATTTTGTTGAGATGTCAAAAGATTTCCAAGTTTCTCCAAATTAGGTTTTGATTTCATCAATTCTTTTTCAGCTTTTTCTGTATCTTCTTTGATAGATACAACTGCTTTTAGTGTCTTATAATCTTTTTTTTCAAAATTATGTTGGAGCTTCGATACGATATCTGTTGTAGCATCTTCTAGACTGATATTTGATTTTTTTTCAAACGAAGCGATTACTCTTTTTATTTCCTTAACTTTTCTACTATGAACATCACTAGTAAATTTGGGAATTTGACTGTCTACAACCAGAAGTTCAAAATCAGGAGTTTGAAGTTTCTTTAATTCGGGATTTTTTGTACAAATTAGACTTATTATGTTTCCATAGGTAGATGCATATTGATCCATTTTTCCACAAGGAACTCCTAGGATGTCATGTTCTGCTTGATATGCAAGTTCAGCTATCTTCCTGTTTTCTGTTTCAAGTTGTAATATTCCACTCAAGTGTTTTATCCATCCTACCAAAAGTGCAGCAGAGCTAGACAGACCACTCGCAATAGGAATATTACTCATAACTCTTACATTCAATGAAGGAATCTCAATCTCTTTGTACGCTTTTTTTAAAACAATAATCCCTGCTTCAAGATAAGAAGAAAATGAAATTTTCTTATCTCTAAGTTTTACAATATCTTTTTTTATTTTAGCGGTTTTTCCTGTACTTTTACTTTCAATTGTAATTATGTTTTTGTCTATATAGTCTGAGAAGATTTCTAATCTCAAATCAACTGCTGCAGGAATTACCTTTAATTGCAAATAATCTTGGTGTTCACCATAAAGACAAACTCTTGCTGGAGCTGATGAGTAAAACATTGAAGTCACCCATTAATTCCTCTTCTTATTAATAATACTTTGTTTTCTTATATAATAAGTCCTAAGGGATATTAGAGCTAAACCCAATCCTTTTCCATTTTAACAAAGTATTTATAGAAAGATTGTATTTTTAGCGTGGGGATATCGTGCAAGGAAATCTATTAGACAGAGTCTTTAATATTTCACAATACTTGAGGGATGAAAACTACGATGTCCAGAATCAAGAATTTAGAAGAGACCCTTGGACTATGGAATACCTACCAGAGCTTTTTGTTTCATCTGAGAAACTGAATAGCCAAATTGCACAATTAGTACAAATTATAAAAGATGGTAACGCTATATGTTCAATAACGGGAGATATTAAATCTGGGAAATCATATCTGCTCAATTTGCTAAAGGAAGGCATGAAAGAATCTTTATGGAAATATACTAAATATGATAAAATTCATGTTCTACTTTTCAACTCTGAAGATTTCAAAGAGTATTCCCAAACAAACTATATGCAGAAAATTGCAGAAAATGTTTTAGGTAAATATGATTATTCTAAAGATCAAAATCTTATTGCTATTCGAGAATTTCTACGTACAAATAATCATCTACTAATAATTTTACTCGATAACTTTCAAGGAAATAGTCTTCTTTCAATTTCACATGATTCAGTAAAAATGCTGAGACCTTTGAAAGATCATTTTTCATGTATCGTTGCATGTAATCTTCGAGACGTACAAACCTGCTCAAAAGGTCTTAGTTTAGGAGGATGTGAGCATTTTTCATATTCTATACATATTCCTGTTTTATCATTTGATGAAGCAAGAGAGGTTATAAAAACGAGAATGTGTTATGCTCTTAACCAGTCAAATATCCAGTTAAATGAAATATTTACAGAACGATCAATTGATTCTGCTTGGATGGAATCTCAAGGCAATCCTTGGATTTTTATTTCCTTACTATCTGATGCCTATTCATTTTCACAGAAGAAGGGATCCAAAAAAGTAACTAATACAGATGTTTCTGCTGTCATAGAGATGTTCTCTAGAAGCACAACTGAGAATGGATATGAAGATAGTGATAAATTCATTATTCAACAAGCATTGAATAGTTTTCCACAAAGAGAAAGACAGGTATGTGAGTATTTAATTCATAAAGATGCCACTGCTAAAGAAATAACCGTTTACCTATACGGGGAACTATCTTCGACTGAATATAGGAGCAAATACATGGGTACCAAAAGCTTCCTGAAAAGACTAAAAGATAAAAATGTAGTAATAACAAAAGGTCAAAGAGGAAGATCTATCTTGTTTGGATTGAATCCAAAAATGCGAGAAAGATTACTAAAAACAAACGACAAGAAAATTCCACCATTAGGTGAAGAAAGTAAAATTGCTGTTACATAAAAAAAGAAATGAGAAAAAGATATTATTTCAAGTTTTTTCTTTGCGTTGAGCTAATCCTCGTATGAATGATATTATTTTGAATACTATATATGCAATTAATAGATTGATAAGTATAAGATTAGTATACTCGGTAAAGAATGTAAACCAAGTTGGGGTATCTAAGAAAAAGTGAGTAACATCCCCAATTACATTCTGGAATATATAGCTATATGCACATATAACCAAGAAAGGTGCAAGGTTTAGTACAACAAAAGGTCCTTCAAAATTGAGTCTAAGTTTTCCTGTTGTTCCGTTTGCTCTCTGATATATTATAAAAGCAAGCCCAATTCCGATAACAAAACTCACAATTGGTAAAAGATATAACACATTTAGAAGTGTATATGCTGTATATGTTCCTAAAGTTCCACCAATAGTTTTTGCAAAGAGCGAATTAAGAAATTGTGTGTTTGTTAGACCAAAAATTGATACTGCTGTATTTTGATCAAATAATACACTTGGGGAGACTAAGATAAAGATAAATCCTCCTGCAATACTTAAGAAAATAAGAATTTGCCCAATTAGTTCATTCTTTTGACTAGAATGAGTGGTAGTTATGCTTTTTCTTGATAGAATTATAAAGACAATCATATAGATTAACGAGAAGATTGCTACTATGGTATCATAAACTGGGAATCTTCCCATTATATCCCCATATGCAATATTTACAGAATTTTGATGGAAAGCATTGAATTCTCCAGTTAGACTAATGAACATGCTTGTTCCAGCACCAATCAATCCCTGTAAACCAACAATTATTCCTATAACTAGAAGTGCAGTTCTGCCTGTCATTTCAACTGTAGCAAAGAATCCTGCAAAAAATGCAATGATTAAATAAATTATAACTACAGCAAAAAATCCCACATCAACCGTTGAATAAGGGCTATAAAATGAAAGAACGGCAGCTACACCTAAAAGCGTTGAAGCGACAACGTTCTTTGCCAAAGCAGAAAAAACAAGTATAATTGAAATAGTGAATATTATTGTTGCAGGTGTTATCCATTGCCAAAACGTATCGATTCTTAAATGGCCCAACCATGGAAGAACGAATTCTGTTAATGCTACAAGGCCTACACCAAAGAAAGTTGCAAGTAAAGCTCTTTTTTTGAAAAATTGTCCAAGATGGAAGTATTTTACATCTGTCATAAGCATCGTTCTCTTTAATGATTTTTAACTGGTTTAAGTATATTATGTATAAGGGTAAAAAAAAGATTTTGGCTAAGGAAAACGAAATTATCTAATTCGTCCACCGATAGACATCAAAGTTGTTCCAATAAAACTGAGTAAACCCGAAGCTGCAGCAATCATTATTACTGCAATTCCTGAAAGCTCAGAATTGAGAGCTGGGAGGTTTCTTTGCCAAATAGCGAGATATACAGTAAAGAGGATGAGGGCAGCTAGCATAAAACCAGTCATAACTAAATATGCATTCTTTTCTTCAGATTTAAATACTCTTGAAACTGATCCTAAGGAGAATCCTCCAAGGATACCTATACCCAGAAAGAATAACATCCACCAAAATTGTTCAGTCAACTG
>JAGLRO010000146.1 GCA_023136245.1 Candidatus Heimdallarchaeota archaeon | reverse complement strand
AAATGAAGATGGTCTTGGCATTTCTTAATCACTGTTGATTCAACTGCTCTGCTTCCTTATTAATATTTCTAAATCCTTGGTTAGATGTAACTGTTGGCGTATGATATATGTATTAAAAATTCGAAAAAAACTGAAAAGAAAAATGAAAGATATAGAATTTGCATAATGTATTTTCTCTCAATAGAGTTTTTGGAGACTATTAACTATTAAGCATATCTTCAACTATTGTACCATCACTCATTACGAGTTGTCTTCCTGCTAATTTAGCCTGTGATAACTGATGAGTTACATATACTAGAGTTTTTTCTCGAGATTTACTAAGATCTAAAAGCAGATTTAGTATTTTCTCCCCAGTTGAAGAATCAAGATTTCCAGTTGGTTCATCTGCTAAAATTATCTTAGGATTGTTTGCTAAAGCTCTTGCTATCGCAACTCGTTGTTGTTCTCCACCACTAAGTTGATCGGGTTTATGATCTCGTCTGTTTAGCAATTCTACTGCTTTTAGAAGCTCTTCAACTCTTTCTTTCCTTTCTTCTTTGGGTTTTTTTGCAAGTATTAATGGCATCTCTATATTTTTTTCAGCATTAATCTCTTCAAGAAGATTGAAGTTCTGGAAAACATAACCTATAGTTTCTCTTCGAAGGTAACTAAGCTCTCTATCTGTCATTTTTCTAAGTAATTTTCCATCTACCCTAATTGAACCAGAATCTACATAATCAAGAGCACCAATAACGTTCAAGAGGGTGGTTTTTCCACATCCTGAAGGTCCTACAATTGATACAATTTCACCTTGTTTTATTGATAAAGAAACTTTATCCAAAGCTCTTACTTCTACCTCTCCCAGAGAGTAACTCTTAGAAACATTCCCAACGGTAATAAAACTACTTTTCTTCTTTTTCTCTTTTTTAATCTTATTACCAGATCGATTTTTCTTCGAGTTTTTCATTCTTATTTAAGCACATCTTTTGCTATTTGTATTTATCGTTTGAAGGAAATCTTTGTCTCATAAATTTAATCTCCTCCTTCCATGCTTCTTCTAGGTTTATATCAAGAAGGATACATAATTGAAGAAATAATGAAAAAGCTTGAGCAAATTCTTTGGGAAGGTTTTCTAATGATGGTTTCTCATGCCCCATATCTTCTTTTTTATAGCCGGTTGAGAAAAGAAGATATTTCCCTATTTCACTGAGTTCTTCTATTAGATGAATAAAAACATCTTGTGCTGAGAAATCTAACCATTGTCTTTCTGATAGAAAAGTGCGAAATTCTTCAATGATCTCACTAAGTTCCATAATCTCTCCCCTTTATGTTGCATATGCTTTCAAAGTCCTTCGTGTAGACTTAGTTTTGCAGATTGGACATTCTTCCTTTATTTTTAACCATTGTAACATGTGTTCCTTATGAGCTAGATTGTTGCAGGTTGGACATTCTAGAACATTGTCTCCTCTTTTGATAAGACCTTGGCAAATTGTGCATTTTTGAGGGTGTAGGTCACAATTACTGCAAGAGTCATGTATTGAAGTTATCACATGTCCGCAATTCAAACAGTGCATCTTCTTAGATGGAAGTATTAATCTTCCAACTCTTTCAAATACAGATGTTGTCAGTGTTCCTTTGTAGTAACCATAGGCGGTTAGTTGACTTATCATTTTGAAAATGTCAATTTCAGATATTTCAAGCTTGTCAGATATGGAATTAATTCTTACTCTTCTTCTTCTTATTTTTTCAATTTCGTTTACTAATTTTAGGAAATTGTCTCCTAATTCATCAAGTTCTCTATTTGGAAGTTGCTTTTGATGAGAAATTAGTCCTACTTTTCCTCCACTTAATTCTACATTTATCAAACCTGAACCTGTTAATTCGTATATAATGTTTTTAGCTGCAACATCTGATTTTTCCCAAATTGACTGAATATTCTTCAAGGTTATTCTTTTGTTAGCGATTAAGTATCCATATATTTCTTGATAGTGAATCGGGAGATCATCTAGTTGTACAAGTGGTGGGAAAATTGGTACTTCATCAGGTATTAATCTATTACCACTGATTGTACCTTTAATCAATCCTTTACCGAAGAATCCATACATTTTTTCCTTTGCAAAGAATTTGTCTATCCCTAATGCTTGAGAAATATCTTTTACAGAAATTACAGTTTTTGCAATAATCATTCCTAAGATTATTTTTTCCCATCTTTCCAAAGTACCTTCTTGAGCTCTGCTATATCTTCGAATATTATCAACAACTAACATGTTACCTTTTAGAGTACAAGAGATGAATCCTTCCAGTACAAGTGTAATTATACCATCTAAAATCTCATCATCAACTCTATTCATAAGAGCAGCTAATTTCTTCAGAGAAATTTTACTTTGCGTAGAAAGCAAACCAAAAAGAGCTTCATAGCTGAAAAAGGATAGGGTAGCCATCTCCTCTATTGTTCGTTTAGGTATCAATTCCGGTAGTGTAACAGGTACTACTACATTTGTTTGAGAAAAGATAAATTGAAACGTACCTCTAGCTGTCAAAAAAGATAATATTCTTACGACATCTATTGATTCTTTTTCAATTATTTCTGCTAGTTCTTGAATTGTGGTTTGTTTTTTGAGTATAATATATCCTACTATTATTCTTTCATCGCTTTGCAACGAGCTTAATGGTGTGGTCTTGGGTGAAATGAGATACTTACTTACATTTACTGAAATTTGATTTTTCCCAAGGAACTTAGATTGAACTACTACTGATGCTTCTAATTTTCTATACAACATCAACTTAGCTATAACATTCAGAACATCATTACTTGAGAAATTGGTATACTTAGCAACAATATCTATATTTGCATCTCTAAGAATCATGCATGTTCCAATTATAAGAGTATCATCTTCAGAAATTTTGACTTTGTCTTTAGGATTCCAAATCCAAGCAGTTGCAAATATCTCTTTTTTTAAACTACCTATCAAAAGACCTTTACTTATCAAATACAGTAAATGATTTACCAATTCCTTTTTTGATATATCAAAAATCTTAGTAAGATTGTTTAATTCCATTTTTGAAGAACATACAAGAATACCTAAAATGCTTTTTCTCAAAGCAGATAATCTGCTTGGATTAACATCAGGATGTTTGTATACTGATGCAATAATGAATCTGTTCTTCCTATAATATCCTCTAACAATCAGTGCTTGGATAAGAAGTTGGATGTATTGTTTGATAGATTTTACAGTTGTCCCATATTCCTCTGCTATCTCTGATAAAATGATTTCTCGGTAAAGATATAAAGTAGAAAGAATTTGAGCTCTTTTGGTTTTCGAAAGCATCACTTCTGGAACATCTAAATCAGCAAAATCCAGATTGTAAACATCATCTCGCTCAAAACTCAGTTTCATCATCTCTAAAATTCTATTCTAATATTGACTAGCGTGATTTATTAAGCTTACTTTATTCTATTATCAACCAGATTAACGTTTATGGTAGAAAATAAAGTGAAGAGGAATATTAAGATCTTTCTAGATATTTGTCAAATTCCCAATCCCTTTCTTCTTCTAGTCCCTTACTCTTTGCAACTAAATGCTCTTTACATTCATTTCTTTTGACTTCTAGATATATTTTGACAATTTCTCTACCCAATACGCTTTCAACAAATGAACTTTGCTCTAGATTGTCTAAAGCAATACTAAGATTCTCTGGTAAGAGATTTATTCCTAAATCCTTCAATTCTTGAGGAGAAAGTTTTTCTGTGTTTTTAGATGTTGGAGGAATGGGTTCGATTTTTCTTTTTATCCCATCCAGTCCCGCTGCTAATAATAACGCTGAAGCCAGATATAAGTTAGTAGCACCATCAGTAGCTCTATATTCTATTCTTGCTTTCTTTTCATATCCTGGTATTCGAATCAGTGCTGTTCTATTTCCTACTCCCCAAGATTTAAAAACAGGAGCTTCATGACCAGGGACAAGTCTTTTGTAGGAATTTGTTGTAGGATTGAAGATGGCTGTCATAGCATCCACATGTTCTAGAATTCCACCAACGAAGTAGCGTAATATATCACTAACCCCTTTTTCTTCATCCGCAAAAACATTAATTCCATCTTTTGTCAAATATTGATGAATATGTAATCCACTTCCTGCTTGATTTGGGAATGGTTTAGGCATAAAAGTAGCTATGATATCTTCAAAAAGTGATTGGGCTTTGATTATAAGTTTGGCAGTTTGTGTGTTATCTGCTTGCTTAAGAACATCAAGCATCTTGAATTCAATTTCCTGTTGTCCGTTTGCACATTCATGATGTATTGTTTTAACTGGAATTCCCATATCCATCATATCAACAGCTATAGAACGACGTAAAACCCCGAAAGTGTCAAAAGGTAATGTGTCCATATATTGACCATTTTCAATGGGTTCAAGCTCTTCATCTAAAAAGAACCACTCGAGCTCAGGTCTTATCTTATATTCATAACCATATTCTTTTGCTTGTTCTATTACTTTCTTCAAAATACTTCTAGGATCTGTTGGATGAGGTTTTCCATCATTTCCGTAAATATCACAAATGAATCGAGCTATTCTCGGCTCCCATGGAATAATTGCAAGTGTACTGTAATCAGGAATTATTCTCATATCACTTTGTTCTGTTTCAAGAAGACCTAACGATGATCCATCTACTCCTGTTCCGTTATTCATTTCTTCCCAAATAGATACTGGAAATTCAACTGTCTTTAAATCTCCAAAAATTGTTGTGAATTGAAATTGAATAAACTCGATATCTTTTTCTTTGAAGAAGGTTTTCAAATCGTCCATTATACTCATCCGATAGAACTAATTTTTGTAAAGTAAGAAATTGAAGTTTATATAAATAGTTTTGTGATTACACTTTCTAGATTTTATTCCAGTTTCAATTCTATACTTCTTCGACAATTATTTAAACAGGTTCACAATGTGTTGAAAGAATACAAATGTCCTTTCCAACAAGATTCTGGCTATCTACTGGGGTAGGTGAATCAGATGTTTCTGAACTTGAAGCTATCGATGCTGCGTTCATAAATTCTGGATTAGGATATCAAAATCATGTGATAGTTTCTTCGATACCTCCGATAACAGAAATATTTCCGAAAATCGACAAAGAAAATGGAGTAACACATATCCAAGTAGATAATGAATTGAAATTACTGCAATTTAGCAGTATAATACACGTTGTTCGTGCAATGAAAAATGGTAGAGGAGGAGAAACCATTGCCAGCAGCATAGCATTAGGGAAAATTTCTGTTGAAATCGAAGGTAAATTGCATGAATGTATGTTGGCATATGAGACAATAGGGAGTAATTTGGAAGAAATTGAAGAAGATGCTATTATTTGCTTAAAAAACATGGTTAAGAAGAGAAATGCTCAAATCGATTTATCTTGGGGAAATTCAGGAATTAAAATTATTAGTTCTTCTTTGAAGGTGAAAAAAGAATATGGTTGTTCAATATCATTTGTCGTTTTTGACCCGTTTACTTCCAAAAAATAAAAGTTAAAAAACTATTACAAAAAAAGGGTATTAGACAAAAAGCATAAAAAAGGTATTAATTACACCTACCAAGCACAGATGAAGTGAGATTATATGAAGAACAAAAAAGCAAGCACAGTACTACTATTAATGATAATTACATTCTCATTTGCTATTGTATTTACAACAAATAATATTATTGCAGCCAGTGATGCTGAACCAATATTCGAAGGTTTTACAGCAGAAGGATATGAAACCTTTGATGGTATTAATTTTCCCAATGTAACTCTCATAACAGTTGAATATTCAGTAGACCGATTAGTAGGGGTTAGTGGAGTAGCTATCGTAGGAAGTGGTTCAAATTTAGATTTGGATCCAAGTGCTAGCTTGAAACTGAATTATTCACATTCATTAGTAGATCGATCTTATTATACAGGAAGTTTTAATCTAACAGGGAATACAATTTTCAAGGGATATGGATGGATTGGTTTAATTGCAAATGGAACATATGAACAAGTAGAAATCTTCAACCATTTAGGTCCTTGGCACTATTTATTTGTCATTGAAGAAGGACTCCCTCCTGAATTTGACAGCATTATCAATGCAACTGAAACTATTTTCCCTAATTTATTTTATGCTCCCTCAGATATACCCAACTACAACATTTCAATAAGCTATAGAGTATATGGTGGAACACCTAATGATAATGTAACACTTGCAGTATCAGTATATAGAGACAAAATAACCAATGCATCTCTCAATATATTTGATGATAATATTACTTTCATAAAACTTGATTGGTATAATACTTCACATACACAATATCAGCTTTATAATACAACTCTGAGTTTTTCAGAACGAACTCTCTATTTCTGTGCAAATAATTCCTATGGATGGGATACTTGGGGAGCATCTAATGTATTAGGTGATATATTAAGTATCTTCAGAATCAATAATGGTTTTTATTTTGAATCTGAAACAATTCTAAACGAACAATATACGGACGTTGACAACGTTGAATTCACAGTTAAATCATATAATGCTACAGATGTGGAAAAATTTGGTATTCAGTATTATGTTATTGAAAGTAACACTAATGACACAGAAATTATTCACTGGACTATGACTGAAGGTGTTTTGGATTCAGAATATAATATAACTAAAACAAATGGTTACAATGACACCATAAGAGAATATAATGTTTCTATAGGTTTATTCGAGCTTGGAAATGTGGTCTACTATGAAGCATATAACAACTATTATGGTGAGATCTATAATGAAACAACTGGAATATACAAAAGAATAGAAATTTTCAATTCTGTTCCACAATTATCTGTTCATCCGTTGAATGGAACTTATACTAACAATGAAACAGTTACATTTACCTGTGATATTGAGCTAGTTAGAGGAAACATTACAGGGGTGCTCTTTGATTATGGTGATACATCTCCATTAGATAATCTCACTCTTTTAGTAGAAGAAGAAGATAATAGGGAATTTGTTGTAGCACCTCACACTTATAATGTAGTCGGTGTATCTATTTACTTCACAGTCATACTTTATGTGAATACATCGTTGGGAACAAGTAATTTCACTTCGAGTCTTATTTATTTAGATTTCACAGCACCAGATTTAGAGATATCTCAGTTTACAAACAATGAAACAGCAATAACGGATGGTTATGTTGAACTTCGCTTCAATTATAGTGATGATTATTCAGGGATACTGTATGTCTATATTGATTGGGATGATGGAACAATTCTCAATGTTACTGATGAAAACTATGCGTTTCATTACTATACAAAAAGTGGAAATTATACAATGACTGTCATGATAAAAGATAAAGCTGGAAATGAGCTTAATACATCAATTGTTTTTAAGATACTACTCCCAGTTACAACTCCAACAACTGCTCCAACACCTTTTGCAATATCACTTTCAATATTATCATTCCTTGTTACGGGTTATATCTTGTTTAGACGAAAGAAAATTAGAATCAATTAAGAATGAGTACAAAACTACTCCTTTTCTTTATTTTATTATTAACGAAAATGGGAATTCAACAATCTCACCAAAAGATAATTGAGGAACATCTATTCGAAGTGTTAAATTTAAACTTCCAAAACTTTGAACAACCTTCCATTTAATCTCTTCTGGAAGTTCAATATATACTGAAGATTTCATTTTTGTGTTAGTTAGCTTTAGCATTGTAATATTCTTTTTCCTTGGACTATCATCAATAATCAGATTATCGTGAAATGTCAATATAGTTTGATAATCTGCTAGGTTGAACCTAGAAAGACTATATAATGTAAATTCTTCTGCTTTTTTCCCACAATTTTCAAATTTATATTTTACTTGAATTTTGTTGGAGTTGTTTTGGAGGGTAAAGCATTTGTGTAAAATTACATCTCCTGTAGCATAACTAGCGAGACATAACTCAATTGATCCATTTTTTTGAGTTTGACTTAAAGAATAGCCCTCATTGAACAAACTGTACTGTCCACTGTAGCGCTTGGAAACAGTATCATACATAAGGCCAAATCTTGGTTCAAGGGATACTTGGTCTATTGCTAAATCTATAGATGGGGTTGAAGCGATAAACTCTCCTTCGGCAAGATTTACTAAATTGCAAATTATACCTCCTCTTTGGAGAAAACTACTAAAGATGTTCTCACCAACATATGCAATTTCATCATATTCTTCACCAATGAAGAATAATTGGTTTTTATCTTTATTGTATTTTCTTTGTATCAATTCTTCAATAATGAATTCTACCGTTTTTAGATGTTCAATGCTTTTCCAATTCTTTGCTATTTGTAAATAATTTATGCCCTTAATCGGGATACTGGCAATATTGAAACAAAAATTGTGTTGTATTGTTATCAAATACTTCCAAGCATATTGTAATAAATTCAGAATTATATTTCTTGTAGATTCAGGGACGGAGTCCAGATTTGAATGATATTTGTTTAATTTTATCAAATGCTCCTTAAATCTATCCACATATAGTTCACAACATGGATTTAACTTTATTTCATTTCCTCCTTTTAACAGAGAAAGAATTTCATAAGGATATGATGATTTGATTTCTATTTCTTCAATTTCCGAAGTTTTTTTAATCATTTCTGATGGTTTTATGAAGTTTATCGGTTGATGAGCCAGAATTTCGCTTTCTAGTAAGTATCTATCAAAATCATAATCAGATCTGTAAATCGGGAATCTTAAATCGTTAATGTTTATTGACAGAATTCCGTAAAAGTCTTCATCTATTGATAATGAATGATTTGCTCCTTCTTCTAATATTTTGAGTAAAGCATTAATCTCTCCTGATTTTAAGAATTCTCTATATATCTCTGGGTATATTCGATAAATACTTCTAAGATCAAATGAGGGAAGTGCATATAGTTTAGTTCCTTTGATCCTAAAAGGTTTACAAAAACTGGGATCTATATCTCCTTTAGGTTCATCAGTGATGGATTTTTCAAGTATATACCAGTCCATTATAACATATTGAAATCCTTCTTGAGTTAGATATTTGGTGGTTCTTTCATCCCATACTCCAAAGGGAGGATAATACCCTTTTACCTGCTCATTAGGATAGATTTGTTTGAGTATTTCAGCTGCACTTTTTACTTGAAGTTCTAAGAATTTTTCTTCATGATCTAAAAACAAAGGTATGTAGTTTGAATACATTGAGGACGAAAGATCAATTTGTCCTGATAGACATAATTTTGATATGTCTTTGATTAGGGATTCATTTTCCCAAAAGTGAGATTGAATAAAAAGAGAGTTCATTGAAATTGTACCCTTAGTTTCAGGATTACTTTGGAACCATTTCAAAATTTGATTATATCTACTATAATCCTCTTTAGTAATTGGTTCTTTGAATCGTGATAG
>JAGLRO010000145.1 GCA_023136245.1 Candidatus Heimdallarchaeota archaeon | reverse complement strand
CTGTGTAGCACAATCAAAGACTTTAGTACAAGCCTTTTCTGCTTGAGCTCTATGATCATCAAAAACAACAGTTTTTCCCAATTGATTAGCTGCTTCAAGCGATATTTCTGAAGATAGATATTGAAATTCCTTTTCAGTACTTGTAAGTCTTTCTTGATTGAAAGGAACCGCTCTAGAAAATTCAGTTCTTATGATTTCTTTTACTTTATCATATCCAAAAATTGAGCTTCCTCTTCTCCCTAGGAGTGCATCTGCTCGTTTTTCCCTGATCTCATTATCAACTGGTCTGTAAACAGTAACACTTTCAGTCACCGTTCTACGATTCTTACCTGATCCTACAGTCCTTGTTCTTGTTTCTGAGTATCTTCTATAACCAACATAATGTGTGTAAGCATCCGTTGTAACTACCCAAAATGGCATGAGAATAGGAGTTATTCTTGTTATATTATAACCTCGTATTCCTCTAAGAAAACCTTTCTTTCTGATGAATTCCTTAATTATCTCATGTATCTTTGCTTGTGTAATATTGTTTTCTAGAATGAAGTGATTTTCGAATTTTGAACCATCAGATAGAACAGCTCGACCACATGATTTACAGTTAAAAATCGCATCTTCAGGTGTTACATCCAGAGGTGCATTACAATGAGGACATTGAAATTTAGTAATCTGGCTCATTAAGAAAACTAATGTTAAAGGGAAATATAAAACTTGGCTATACGGAAAACGCTTTTTCTATTTTTCAACCTTCATTTTCTTCATTCTATCGATATTTTCAGTGATTGTGTCAACAATTTTTGTTAACTTTGTATAGAGATTATCGCTTTCTGGAAAAATATACTCACCCTTTATACCTAGTTCCATGATATCTAAGGATAAAGGTAAGAAATCAAGAAAGCTGATTTTTTCTGGTAAATACATATCTATTATTTCATCTCTCCATTCCTCTAGCAATTTCTTGTTATCATCTTTTAACTCAGGAGGAAGTTGATTAAAAATAAAGAAATTGAGTGAGCGTATATCTAGCTTCTTGTATATATCGTTGAGCATCATTTTAGCTCCTTCGAAGCTAAATGTAGAAGGTCTAACAACAAAAACTCTTGCGTCAGCTATTGCAGCAGCATTGACTGATTCCATCCGGTATCCAGGGGCACAATCGTAAATGACATACCTAAAACCCAATCTTAACAGAAACTTAGTCATTTCATGCAGAGCAAAGAAAGAGAATTCTTGTATGCCCTCTATGAGTGATAATAAACCTTCTCCATATTCTACGTTCTCTTTTGCAACCATCAAGAACAAGTTAGAGTTTTTTGTTTCAATTAGGACTTCTTCCTTTACCTTTGTTTTACCTAGAAGAATATCATTAATTGTGAACTTAATATCCTCATCAGGAATGTGAAAAATATACTGTATAGCAGGTTGAGCAATATCCAAATCAATTAGTACTGTTTTATTTCCTCTTTTAGCTAGTTCGTGTGCTATATTACAAGCTAATGTTGTTTTTCCTGGACCGCCTTTTTGTGAATGTAAAACAATAATATCCAATCTCGCAGACGTTCTAGCCTCTATTTCATCTAATATTGATTGCTCCACTGAATCACCGGATATGTTATTTGAGCTGATAATTGAGACATTAATTTAATTTTACTTTTTCTTTCAGCAAATATATCTAAATGGGGGTAATATAAGTTCTTTTTGCATATTATTTTTGACCAACAGCAACCTTATATTTAATAATCTGTAAAAGGATTTAGTAAATATTGAAACTCTAATGAATTAGATTATCAACAGACTACATCAAATTTATTGAAAAAGGGTGAGCTCATGAATATCTTATTTGATGAAACTCAAAAAGAGAGAGGAAAAATATATGAGAATTTTGATAAATTGGGAAAAATCCTTGAAGAGTCAGGTCATAAAATTGCAACTTATACCACATTTCCGATAAAATATAGCGAGATTTCAAAAGCTGAAGTTCTAGTCTTTTTGTGTCCTGATGCATCCAAACTGTATGGTCATGAGGTTAAAGCTCTCCTTCGATTTGTTGATGAAGGAGGGTCAGTTGCAATCTTTGCTAATGCTGGAGGGGATAAGGGATTGAACACAAATCTAAACAGTCTCTTAAAGCATTTTGATATCGAGATTGTTGCCAATCAGATTTTCGACTACCAGAATTTTGATCTAAAATTAGAAAGCAATGCTGTAATCTCAAAGCTTTTTGAACATCCTATAACAAATGGTGTATCTGAAATAACTATAGTGTCAAGCTGTTCACTAGATATAGGTAAAAATGTAGGAGAGCTAGCACGGACCCAACAGACAAGTGACCCTCCAAGTGCAACTATAATGGCAATTACTTCCTATGGACTTGGCACTGTTTTTGTGTGCGGCTCATATCTAATGTTTTCAGATAGCAAATCAGGTATAGGATTGCGAGATAATTCAAAAATAATTAAGAACATTTTTGACAGTATTGCTGTACCTGCAATGGAAACTATTCAAGAGATTGAAGAAGAGAAGGAAAAAGAAGTTATTGTTGAAGAAATTGAAGAACCAGTAAAAGAGATTTCAATTGATTCACCAATTCAGAAATTGGATATGGTCAAAGAAGCCTTGGAAAAAGAGGAAACCGATAATATAAAGGCAGAAGTAATCAAAGCAATGAAGACTTTGAAAGATGAAATAACACACAAAAAGCCAGAAGAAGAAGTAATTGAGGCTAAATTACAGAAAGAAGATATTTATGAAGCTATTGCTGTAATTCAGGAACTAGAAAAGGACATTGAACTACTAAAAGTAGATGATCCAGGTTATAGAGATATTCTTCTAACAGACATGGCTCGAAGAAGAGGAATAGATTATACTCAGATAATGCCATATATGGAAAAATTAAGAGAAAAAGAAACTCGAAAGAAAGGAAGATTAGAGGAAAAAATTGAAGAAGAAGAAGCAGCGATTGCTGTTGAAAGCATACCCACACCTACACCAGTTAATCAATTTGAAAAAGAATTGTTATTATTTGATGAACAACTAGATGAAAAGAAATCTGCAGGAATACAAATAGACTCAGGACAAATTGCAGCAGATTTAATCCAATCAATAAAAGAATTGAAGAATAGTGTTGATGTTTTGAGTGCTAACCTAATACATCTTTTGAGTGAAATAGTGTTGGAAATCAAAGAATCAAAAGGAAAACGAAAATTGTTCTAGGGTTAGATGATTTTGAGATTCAAGATTCTATGTGAGTGTTATTTTCAAATAGAAAAGACTCAAAAGAAATTAGAAATGGTAGATATCTTAGCAGATACACTAATTAATGCAAAAGCTGATGAAATCGGAAAAATATCTCTTTTAACCATAGGGAAAATCTATCCAGATTTTTTAGGGATTGAGTTGATGCTGGCTGAAAAAATGGCTATTAGGGCTCTAGCTTTAGCAACAGGAATGAGCGATAAATCAGTAACGAAGATGTTGGAAGAATTAGGAGATTTAGGGAAAACGGCTCATAATTTGTTAGAAAATAAACCTCAATCCACACTTTTAGCGTTTACCAACCAAAAAGAAGAGACTGAGTATGATGTACTTGAGATATGGACAAAACTTGATTCAATTGCTCAAATGACAGGAGAAGGATCTTCTGACAAGAAAATTAGAACCTTATCTGGTCTTATTTCGAAGATAAGTCCGTTAGAGGCAAGATACATAATTAGAATAGTCTGCGGTCAACTTAGATTAGGAGTAGCATCTCAACTTTTACTTGAAGCTCTATCTAAGGCAAAAACCGGTAGTAGAGAAAATAAAAACCTCTTGGAAAGAGCTAATAACAGATGTGCAGATATTGGATTTGTTGCAGAAACCTTGTATTCAGGTGGACTTGAAGAAGTAAGGAAGATAGAAGTGAAATTATTCAGTCCAATTCGTGTCATGCTCGCACAAAGAGTATCAAGTTCAAATGAAATGCTAGAAAGATTTAACGGAAGATGTTCTCTTGAATACAAATATGATGGGTTAAGAGTACAAATTCACAAAAAAGGTACTAACGTAAAACTGTTTTCAAGAAGACCAGAAAATGTAACAAATCAGTTTCCTGATGTAATCAAGTTTATTAATGAAGCAGCAATCGAGGATGAATTCATTGTAGAAGGAGAAATTGTTGCTTTTGATAGAATTCGGAATAAGATTCTATCTTTTCAGCTAGTTGCTCAGAGAAAAAGGAAACACGATATTGAGCAGAAAACAAGTGAGATTCCTGTAAGAGTCTATCTTTTTGACACTCTGTTCTGTTTTGATGAATCTAAACTTGACATGGATTATTTAGAACGAAGAAAATTATTGGATGAAATTATTAGAAAAACAGATAACATCCAATTTTCTCATCAAACAATTGCTTCAACTGCTGATGAAATTGAAAGCTTCTTTCATCAAGCCTTAGAGGAAAGTTGTGAGGGTATAATGGGTAAGAGTGTTTCAGAAGGTTCAAAATATCAAGCAGGAGCTAGAGGCTGGAATTGGGTAAAGTACAAAGCGGATTATGTAGACAAATTATCAGATGCTTTCGATTTAGTTATCCTTGGAGCTGATTATGGCAAGGGAAAAAGAGCGGGTAAATTTGGTTCTTTCTTGCTTGGGTGTTATAATCCAGATGAAAACCTCTTTCAAACTTTTACTTGGGTAGCAACAGGTTTCTCGGATGAAAATCTTGATGAATTACATAGAGATTTAAAACCATTAATAAGAGATAAACCTAAAGAAGTTCACAGTGTTGTAGAAAGCAATGTATGGTTTGATCCCAAAGTAGTAATAGAAGTCTCAGGGGCTGAAATAACCGTAAGTCAGATGCACACTTGTTCTAGAGGATTTCTTGAAAAAGAAACTGATGGTTTAGCTTTAAGATTTCCAAGGTTCACAGGAAAATTTGTCAGTGACCGACCACCCGAACAAGCAACTTCTAGTGAAGAAATACGCACAATATATTTAAATCAAAGAAATAAATAGAATGTGAAAGCGAATGTTTGGCAAAAAAAAGAAAGATTCGGACCAAGACATCTCAGAAAAACCAAGTGAAGCGATGAAAATACTAACAACAAACATCGAAAATTATGAAGGTTATAAAGAAAATGAATATAGAAGAGATTCAGATATTGCATTCAGAACTAAACTACTAGCAATTTTAAGAGATACAGGAGATATGATGAGTCAAGTTCATGAGTTGTT
Organism: Candidatus Heimdallarchaeota archaeon; assembly: GCA_023136245.1. GTDB lineage: Archaea > Asgardarchaeota > Heimdallarchaeia > Heimdallarchaeales > Heimdallarchaeaceae > UBA460. The sequence goes on along the minus strand of JAGLRO010000145.1, from coordinate 1,712 downwards.
AATTCATTCACAATTACTTACAAGTTGGGGACCAGCTGGTTTGGTTATGAAGAAAATAGGAGATTTAAGAAAAGAAGCTTCAAACACCGATTACAAGTATTCTACCTTCTTTGATGTTGAAGATGTAGAAGGAGAACACGGAATTGATCTTTCTATACTCTATATCTTAGAAATTGAAATATTAGATCAATTGGAAGAATTCAAGGATAAAATTTTCGAAGTAAAAAACAATCTTGAAGAAATGATGCTTGATGCTGTAGAAGATAGTATTGCTAATCTTATGACTTCAAGTAGTAATCTGTATAACCGATTTAATGAAAGAAATGAATTAATCAGAGCATTTGAAAAAATGAGTCTCTAATTTGTTTTTTTTATTTTTTCTAAAATTTCAATCATATTTATATTTCTGATTAAGATGATTTTTTTGCGAGTTTTGTGCCCTTTAATAATAGATATAGAAGAACTTTGAATTCTTAATTTTTTCGACATTAATTTTAATAGTGCTTTGTTTGCCTTTCCCTTATCAGGAGGTTCATTGACGTAAATTTCTATAGTATTTTCAGTTATTTCTATTTTCTTACTTGAGGAATTAGGGTGAACATTAACAGTTAACCATATAGAATCCTCCTTTTCCTCAATAGAAGGATGATTCTGCAAAAAAAACACCATAAAAGCTTATTGAACCTTCGCAGCTAATCTAGCTGTTGAAGCATAGGCATAATCTTTCGGGACATTAGAAGGTGACCATGAAATTACACAACCTGCCCATTTTGGACATCTAGCAACTATTAAATTCCCTTGTCCGCTAATATTTGTTGAGATTAATCGTTCAGGTGTCATTGTTATTACTGTGAACTTCAATCCACCCCCAAAATCAACTGAGGGAGTTTGATTTTTCCAAGAATTAAATGGTATAGTAGGATCAACCTGCCATTCACCATAATTATAGTATACTTTTAGATCATCACCAACCAACCAAACAACTCCAAGTGTTCCTTCTTGTGCTAAAACTGCAACTTCATCTTGAAAGCTCATTTTTATTTCACCTTTACTGCATTAAGCTTTTGAAACCATTTTTATTAATGTTTTCTTAAGGGTAGTATAACAAACTTTTCTCATTTAATTATTAAATAGTTTATGTATATTCAATTGGGTAGTTTAGTAACATATTTCTATGAGGAATTATTAATATCTAATAATAATGTCAGCTGATGAAGAAAATGTTAAGAAACGTCGAATTTTACGTTTCATAAGGGATTTAGATCTTAGATATATTCGTGGTTCTATTGATAGAAGAACATATCAAACTTTAAAGAATAAATATCAAGAAATACTCAATTCCTTACCAACTACATTGAAGGTAGAAGAAGAAAACGCAATTGAACAAGCTAAAAAAACGCTTCCTCAAGTAGAATCTGATTTTCATGATATGGAAAAAGAACCTATTCAGATTGTACCAGCTACTGCTCCGCAAACTGTTGTAGAAATGCCATCGATTAGTATAGAAGAAATACCTCCTATAGAGATTGAAGAGCTCAAAATTCGTTATGTCATGCATATGGCTATTAAAGCAGCAACTAAGACTTTTGAACAGGAAATGAACACAGAACAAGATTATGTTGAGGGTAAACTAGAAGATCAAGATTACATATCAAAGAAAAATGAAATTGAAGCTAAGCAGCACAAAATATTCCAGAATTTTTACAAATTGT
>JAGLRO010000144.1 GCA_023136245.1 Candidatus Heimdallarchaeota archaeon | reverse complement strand
TTTCTTATTGCTAATGCTTTTGATACACCTTCTTCTGTTGTTGGTACAAAGTTGTTATCTCCTCCAAATATAGAATTTTCAAGATTGAAAGCTAAGAAGATAATTGAATCTTCAATACTAAAATCTAGGATAATACTTGGTTCGCTTTCAAGCTTATCCTCAATTGCAGGATCTGTCCCAAAATCTGCTATATCAATTCCTGTACCTTCAAGTAAATCAAATTCCAATCCAAAATCATCATCATATGTTTGTAATTCTACTGTTTCAAAAACTAAATTAGTTGTTTGTCCTGGTAGGACACCCACCCCGTGCCAATCATCAAAGCGATTGAGAACTACTACTCCTAAATCTATATTAGTTTCGGCTTGATTGAAAATGTATTTTCCAGTTCCAAAAGGTGTATTTCCAAATTTCTCCCATTCATCGGAATTCACAACCTGTTCAACTGAATCATCTTGTTCATTCAGATAATATTTTGGAAATGGATATGTTGACAAATCTTCTAGAGGGAAAGCATAAGTTTCCCTTTTGATTGATGTTGAATTAGAATCAATATAAAGAGCTACTGTTGAACCGTTATATACTTCATATGAGTCTATCCAATCATATAACTCAAGATTTATGTTCGAGTATAAACTACGCAATAAGTCAAATGTGAAAATCACATCATCCACAGTAAAAGGTTCATTTGTTGAGACTCCATCAGGATCAGGTTGCCATTCAACTCCGTTTCTAACATGAAGGAGTAGTGTTGTTTGATTAACAAAATCCCAGTTATCAATTAATCCATATTTAGTGACAGCTCCATTTTCGTTTATTTCTATCAGTTTGTCCATAATTAATGAAACAATCACCTTTTCTCCCTCTTCTCTCATCGATAATGAATTAAGGTCAAACCATCTGCTTATACCAGCTTTTAGTAAATTGCTTATGGTTTGTCCTTCTCTCAAGCTGCTGAAAGACATATAGGGAAGACTATGAGATAATCCCAAATTAGCTGAAAAACCGTTTAAATTTCCCCAAAATGCATAGGTTCTAACTGGTGTAAATAAAGGAAACATCGGTAGAACATTTTCCATGAGGTGATCTTGAAGATCATAAAAGTAATTTTTTCTTGTGTAAAAATCTGTTTCTTGGGTAATATTCCCCAAGAATTCTGAAGTATAACCATCATCAAATTTATCTTGAAAATTAAAAACATTCAACGAAGCTTGTTCTTTGAAAAATAGTTCAAGATGAGGAACATTCTGTTCTTCGATTTCAATAAGAGCCAAATCAAAACCCTTAGATCCAAACACTCTATCTAGAAACGTACTATAATCCATTTGATAATGTAGTACTTCTATTCCAATATCCTGAATATCTTGGACTATTGCTTGTGCATAATCAGTATAATAGAGACTCTCCATTCCCATGGTATAATAACGAATTGTGGTCTGAAATAATCCATTAGAATCTCCTGTTCTTGGTCCTAAAAAGAAAGTTAACCCCAAGATAGCAGAAATCAATACAAAACCTATGAATACATATGCGATGGCTTTGTTTAAGGAAGTTTCAGTACCACTCATTTGATTATGCCACCTTGCTTTGTGCAGAAGTGCTTATTAAGTTAGTTTTTTGTTTATTTTTGGATATATCGAATTTTTTTCTCCCTACTCTCATAGCATTAAGTATTACTAACAAAGAAGCTCCCATATCTCCAAAGAGTACTGCAAGCCAGAGTAATGAATCACCTACTAGGCTTGCTACTGCGGGTAAAGCTACACTCAGAAAGACTAATACAAAAAATGAGAATTTGATAAAAAGTGAAAGAAAAACATTAACCTGAATTGTTCTCTTTGTTTGACGACTAAGATTGAACAGGTAAGGAAGACTGAATAAATTATCTGATGATAAAACTATATCGGCAGATTCTATAGCTATTGCAGTACCAGAAATACCCATTGCAATTCCAACATCAGAAAAAACCATAGCTGGAGCATCGTTAATACCATCTCCTACCATAGCCACAGTATCATAATTTTCCTTCAATTTCTTAACTGATTCTACTTTTTGTTCTGGTAGAAGCTCAGCTTCGTAAGAAATTCCCAGTTCATCAGCAATCTTTGATGCAACCGCCTCATTATCCCCAGTTAACATAACTAGATTCTTTACATTATTATTCCTTAGCTCATCAACTACTTCTTTTGTTTCTTCTCTGAGTTCATCAGACATATGTATATGAGCTATTATTTCCTGTTCTTCCATTACATAACTTACAATACTTTCACTTTCATCGCAATCTAGATCACTAGATTCTAAGCCGATAACTTCTTCAACTAACAGCTCATTTCCAATATGATAACTCTTACCTTTTCGAGAACCTTTGATTCCCTTTCCTGGTAATATCTTAATATCCTTAAATCCAAGTTGTCGAACATTATTCGCTTTTCCATGTTCAATTATCGCTTCTGCAATCTTATGTTCAGAATGACTTTCAAGACTAAATGCTAGTTCGATTATTTCTCTTTCTTTGCGATTTCTTAAAGCTTCTATTTTGTAGACTTTCAGCTTTCCAGTTGATAGTGTTCCAGTCTTATCCATTGCAACAGCTTCAACTGAAGAAAGAATTTCAAGATACTTACCACCTTTTACAAGAACACCTCTCTTGGAAGCTCGAGTTATAGCAGTAACAACTGTTATGGGTGTAGAAAGTACAAGAGCACAAGGGCAAGAAATAACCAAAACAACCAGACTATTGTAGAACCATTCGTTGAAAATTGCAAGCTCAAATGGTATGTTTAGTATTATTCCTGGGATAAAAACAATTAGAAAAGCTATTGAAATCATAACAGGTGTATATATTTTAGCGAATCTCTGAATGAATTGCTCTCTTTTCGATTTAAGATTTTCAGCTTCCTCAATTAATTTGGTTATACGTGCAACAGTACTTTCATCAGGCATACTTGTTACTCTAATGATGATATAACCATCAATGTTAACTGATCCTGAGAAAACCTTATCCCCTACTTCTTTCATAACTGGTATCGATTCACCAGTAATTGGACTCTGATCCACATAGGTTTTTCCCCAATCTAATTTTCCATCAATTGGAATCCTTCCCCCAGGTTTAATGCTAACTCTATCTCCTACAATTAGTTCTTCTATGGGAACAACTTCATGCTTTCTACCTTTTATTAGTTTATTTGCTGTAGGAGGTGTTAAGTCCATCAGCGATCTTATTGATTGTCTTGCTCTATCCATTGAATAAGCTTCCAAAAGTTCTGCAACAGAGAATAACACCACTATCTCTGCTGCTTCTGGCCATTCTTGAAGTATCATTGCTCCAATAATTGCAATAACCATAAGTAGATCTATATCGATTGTTTTTGCTCGTAATGACGCGAAAGCTTTGAGATAAACAGGTATTCCTCCAATTATAATAGCTGGAACAAAGAAGAATAACTCAAAATAAGTAGGTAAAATGCGATCAAGCCCTAAAGCTAGTATTAGAAAAATAGTCCCAATGATTGCGAATAAAAGATTCTTATTTTGCTTAACATTGAAGAATGAAGTTCTCTGATACGAATAATCAAATGTATATCCAGTTTGTTTTATTGTTTTTATGATATCTTTTTCAGATATCTCTTCATTTTCATATGAAACAATGATTTTAGTTGAGATAAGGTTAATATTAACATCTTGAATTCCAGGGGTGCGTTGTAGACTCTTAGTTACCTTAGCTACGCAATTAGCACAGTCCATTCCTTTTACAACTCCCCTTAATTCTGACATTATGTTCACTAGAAAGTAATTTGAAAAATTATTAAGAGTTATCATACAACAATATTACTTGTTATGTTTCAGTCTGTCTTTCTTTTGTTTTATATGAAGGTTTTCTCAAAAAAAATGTAATCAATTGTGAAACTCAAGGTTTTTTAAAAAGTGATTTTCTTTAATAATTATGCGTGACAAATTTTCAGAAAAAATTGTTCTTATTACTGGAGCAACACAAGGAATTGGGAAAGCTACAGCTGATTTATTATCAAAAAAAGGATGTAAGGTTTATGGCACAAGCAGAAATCCAGATCAAGCTCCTAGTGTTACTTTTCCTCTCATCAAGCTAGATATAACTGATACTACTTCTGTTAAGGAATGTACTAAACAAGTTATCTCAAAAGAAGGAAGAATAGATGTTTTAGTTAATAACATTTCTTATCCTCTCTGTGGTTCAATAGCTGATGTCTCAATTGAAGAATTGCAGCAACAGTTTGAAACTAATTTCTTTGGAATGCATCGGATGATTTCTGAAGTTCTTCCGATTATGCTTTCGAACAATTATGGAAAAATAATAAATATGGGATCGATAGCTGGAAGAGCGCCTTTACCTTATCAATCCTCTTATAGCTCTTCCAAAGCAGCTATTGCTAATTATACGGATTCTTTACGTATGGAAGTATTTTCAAAAGGAATAAAAGTTGTACTTATAGAACCTAGTGACTCAAATACAGCTGTTCACTCAAGTAGAGTTTATACTAAAGGATTCGAAGAGGATTTAGTAGCACAGAATACAATTGAGTTAATGCACAAATTAGAGATTGCTGGAGCTTCTCCCAAGACAACTGCAAAGAGTATTTGGAAAGCGATCAAGAAAAGAAATCCTAAACCAAGATATACTTTTGGTTTTCAAAGTTTCTTAGTAGCATTTCTGTTCAGATTTCTACCTATTTCTGTTCAGATTTGGGGTTTAATGATGTACTATAATATTCCAAGAAAAAAGAAGTAGTCACATATTTCCCATTGTTTTGAAATACTATTTCTTTTAAAATGGAGAAGTGTGCTCTTATATTAATTTGACATTGTTCTGCGCAAAGTTTTATAATACACTAACTCAATTGTTGAGTTACTTGTTGAAAGGATAAACAGAATTATACAGTTGATTTGAATGACTAAGTTCTTTAAAAAATGTAATAATTATTATAGGCTAGGGGAGCCTACACTTGCAAAAAAAACGGGTATATATCCTTATTTTCATCTAATTAGTGGTGAGCAAAATACAATTGTTCAGATGGATGATAACGAAGTCATAATGATGGGTAGTAACAATTATCTAGGAATGACCACTCATCCAAAAATTAAGCAAGCTGCAAAAGAAGCTATCGATCAATACGGGGCAGGTTCTACTGGTTCGAGACTACTCAACGGGACAATGGAGCTCCATGTTGAACTTGAGGAAAGATTAGCTCGTTTCATAGGAAAGGAGGATTGTGTTGTATTCTCAACTGGAATGCAAACTAATCTTGGGGGAATATCATCACTTCTCTCTGAAAAAGATGAATGGATAATTTCAGATCAACAGAATCATGCTTCAATTATTGATGGAATAAAATTGGGAAAGAACAATAAAGAGAATAAATGTATTTACAATCACAATGATACAGAGGATTTGAAACGCTACCTAAAAGAAATTCCCAAAGGGAAAGCTCTGATTGTAACAGATGGAGTATTTTCCATGGAAGGTGATATTGCCAAACTTGATGAGATAGTAGAGCTAGCTGAGGATTACAATGCAGGTATATATGTTGATGATGCTCATTCAGTAGGGGTTTTGGGAGATTATGGAAAGGGTACTGCAAATCATTTCAATCTAACAGATAAAGTTGATATAACAATGGGTACTTTTTCGAAAAGCTTTGCTACGATAGGAGGGTTCATAGCTGCTAGTAAGCAAATATGTAATTGGATAAGACACAAAGCACGAGCTTTTGTTTTCTCAGCAAGTCCTCCACCAGCTTCATGTGCAACTGTTATTGCAATACTCGATCTAATTGAAAAAGATGATTCCTATAGACAGAATCTCTTAGCAGTAGCAAAGAGGATGAAAGAAGGTTTAGTGGAATTGGGATTTGATACAGGAGAATCAACAACACCAATCATACCTTTAGTAGTAGGTGGACAAAATAAAACATTAAGATTCTTCAAAAAACTATTTGAAAACAAGCCAAGAGGAATTTTCACAAATCCTATCCTTCAACCTGCTACACCTAAAGGAAGAGAACTAATAAGAACATCATATATTAGTACAATGACTAATGAAATAGTAGATGAAGCTCTTGATATTTTGGAAAAAGTAGGAAAAGATATGAAGCTGATATAGTAATATCACATCTTAACCTGCAACAACTTCAATAACATCATTATCGTTTTCTTCATTTAAAAATGTCCTACTGATTCGATAATCTAACATTAAAATTCTTTCATTTTATTTAACTCCTCATAACTGAAATGGTTTCATATATCTTACGCGCTGGAGTTTTGTTTTTCGACTATTTTGAATTAATATTATAAAATAATGGAATCGTAATAATCTGAGAAAGACTACAGAAAAGTAAAAATAATCAATAAATTCTACAAACCTATGGAATTAGAAGAACTAAAGAAAGTGCTTATTGAAGAATCTAAAGCAGTTGAAGGTTACGTTATTGATACTAGAAGACAAATTCATATGTATCCAGAAACCAAATTTGAAGAAGAAAAAACAGCTACTTTAATTGAAGAGGAGTTACATAAAATAGGTTACGAGACAATTAGAACAGCTAAAACTGGTGTAATTGCAACACTTGAAGGAATAAAAGAAGGTAAAACTATTGCACTTCGTGCAGATACAGATGCCTTAAATGTTCATGAAGAAAACGATATTCCTTGCAAAAGCAGGTATCCAGGAAAAATGCATGCATGCGGTCATGATGCTCATGTTGCGATGCTTCTTGGAGCAGCTAAAATCATCCATAAATACAAAAATAACATTGAAGGCAGAGTTAAGTTAATCTTCCAACCAGCTGAAGAAGGAGGGGGAGGAGCTGCAAAAATAGTTGAAGAAGGTCATTTGGATGACGTAGATGAGATTTTTGGGATTCATGCATGGAGAGAATTGGATTCAGGAGTTATTGGTACCAGAAAAGGTCCTTTCTTAGCTTCAGCAGATGAATTCAGAATTACTATTACAGGTAAAGGTGGTCATGCAGCAAGTCCAAATCAAACTTTTGATCCAACTTCAATAATGGTTGATATTTATAATGCTATTCAAAAGATAGTTAGTAGAGAAATAGATCCTCTTGAAAAAGCTGTTATTACAACACCAGTCATGAAATGGAGCGATGCTCACAATATTATTCCTACAGATGCGAAGATGGAAGGAACTTTTAGAACTTTCAATAACGGAGTTCGAGATTTCATAATTCAGAGAATAACAGAAATAGTTGAAGGTTATAGTCATGCTTGGAGATGTGAAGGTAAGGTAGAGTTTGAAATAGATGGAATTTTTTATCCTCCTACAATCAATCATGATGAGAGTGTTGACAATGTTATCGAGATACTCAAACCATTAGATGAAGTTATAGAAGCAGATTTAACCATGGGAGGTGAAGATTTCGCTTTCTATCTTAACAAAACTAAAGGAGCATTTATTGCACTTGGCTTGTATAATGAAGAAAAAGGCATTATTCATCCACATCACCATCCAAAATTTAATGTTGATGAAGAAACACTTTGGAAAGGAACAGCTGTTTATTCAATGCTAGCTTTTTATGGTATTTTTATTCAATAAAATATCATTTTCTTTATATTTTTCTTTTTAAAAAATAAGATTTCATTTCTTCCTTTGAGGTTCAATAGGTCTCCAAAACTTTAACATTCATAAGAAAAAAGTGTTCCTAATCTAAAATATGTAAGGTAAAAGGATATCAGACTTACATAGCGCTTTTCTTCTCTTCAAGCTCTCTGGTTAAGAAATATTCCAATCTAGAACAAATTGAATCAGATAATTCAAGGGAGAGACTTTGCAGTAAGGTTGGAGTGGTTTTTACCAATCCATCTTCTTATGAAGGTCATCTTTAACAAAAGGTAGGTTACAATAAGGGAGTAGTTCTGTTTTATTCGAACTGTAATTTTATAAATATTTAGAGAGGAAGATATATATAAGTTCAGAAACACGTTAGAATTGTAAGGAAAGGTATGTTTAGCTACCGAATTCTTTAAAATAACAATGGGGATTATTGTGGAAAAAGAGGTCAACATATTCAGCAATGGCTCAATAAGTGAATTGCTGAAAGAATATAGTCTAACACCTAATTTGCAAAATGCCATGATATTAGGAAAGGCTATTGCAACTGATTCTTCTCCAATTGATGTGAAGAGATGGCGTTTTCGAATGGCTTTGGATGTTACAACACCGGATAAAGCTGTAGCTTCAACCATCAAAGCTTGGTCATCAATTACAACACTTGAAGATAATGTACCTTCAAGCATGAAGATGGTTGCTTTCAAGGAGATGCTTCAAAATCCAGATCTTAAGCCTGATGTTTTAGATGAGGTTCTAAGAAGTATTTTCATTCGAAAACAAATTCCAAGAGATTTATTGAATTATATTGCACCAGAAATTAAAAAAGCATCAAAGATTTCAGAAGAGATAAAATCTTATGTCTTAAAAAAAAGGATAGACTCTAAGGAAAACGAATCAGAGATTCATTCATATAATCGATAAATAAAACGGGTTTTTGATATAAAATTCCTTAATAAGTTTAGTTATTTCAAGTGATTTTCATCTATGAATCATGCAATTTTCTCTTTTATTATTAAATAATTATTTCAATCTTTATTGCTTCGCTAGAAATTAAAACACACAATTTTCCAAAATATTTACATATTGATAGAATACTGTCATAATGAGTAGAACAAAATTAAAGCAATACAAGGTGGAAAGTCTGAAAAAGGTTTCTTTCTCAAAGTTATGGAAGAAGGATAAGATCACTCACATAACAAATGAGGAGTTAAATGAATTAATCCAATTAATGGAAACAGGTAAATTTGATAAAATACTATCTTTAATCCGGAAAAAATACCTAAGGAGAAACCTAGACATTGATGGTATAGCAATTATTCTTCTTTTTAAAAAAATTATGTTATACTTTAAGGGCATAAGTGAAGAAGGTGATATTTCACTTTCTATTGATGAATTAAAAAAACGAGAAAAACAAGTAAAAACCATACAGGCAAAAATCATCACGAAGATTATATATGCAATGATGCGTGTGTATTCTAAACACGAGGAAGGAAATATTAAACCTTTCAATGAACTATCGAACGATATAGAAAAAAATCAAAATGTTTTAGATCCATATTTCAGAGATTGGGTTTTAATGAGTATTAATATTTCTCTAGGCATGATTTCTTTGAATAATGGAGAACACGATTCCGCTTTTAATTATTTTTCAGAGACTTCTTCTATAAGTGAAAAACATAATTGGAAAACTAGACAAGTAGATGTTTTAGAATCTACAGGTATCAGCTACCTCTTGCAAGATGAACTGGAACTAGCAATTGTGAAATTCCAAGAAGCAATCAAACTTGCAAAAGAAATAGAACATACACGAGGAATATTAACTAATGAAAATAACTTGATAAAGTGTTTTTACGAAAAAGGTGATTATCGCAAAGCGTTGAAGTGTGCTAGAATTTTAAACAACAATGCTCAAGAAGCAAAAATAACAGGTCTAATTGGACTTTCATTATTCAGTATTATTCAATCACTACTAGAACTTGATTTGAATAATCAAATACAACAGTATTTAGATGAATTAGAAGAATTAACTGCTACCTTTCCTCAAGATAATATTACAAGTTACTCTTATCGATATTCAAAAGCTTTGGTCCTAAAATCAAGTAATAGCTTTGCAGATCGAATCAAGGCTCAATCATTACTCACACAATTGTTATCAGATACTCCAATAGCTGCGATTGACCCAAAAATAGGTTTTCACTTAGCTGATCTCACTCTTAAGGAATTACTATCTACTAGTAATGAAGAATTATTAGTTGAATTCGAACAGACACTAGATTTATTGAAAGAAAAAGCTTCGCAATTTAAATCTCATTCCATGCTAGTGGTGACTTATCTTCTAGAATCTAAAATAGCTTTAATTAAAACGAACCTTGACGAAGCTCAGCAAAAGCTTGATAGAGCATTAAAATTAGCAAGAGAGAAGAATTTACATAGAATGGTATTTAAGGTTTCCAAAGCATATGATGAGTTTTTAGATGAAAGAGATATATGGGAATCTTTGAAAATTAAAGAAGCTCCCCTTAAAGAAAGACTAGAAGTTTCTCGATTAGATAAGCTGGTAGATCAAGCGATTCATCGAAAGATGGAAGAAATCGAAGAAGTTCCAGAAGAATCAATCTATCTATTTATTTTAAATGATAGTGGATTGACAATGTACTCCTACGATTTTCAAGAAGAAAAAGTGATAGACGATCAACTTGTAGGAGGGTTTCTTTCTGCAATTAATTCTTTCTGTCAAGAAATGTTCTCAACCAAAGGTTATCTTGAAAGAGTGAAATACCAGGACTATACCATACTTATGGAACCATTTGGAGAATCATGTATCTGTAGTTACGTAATAAAAGGTGATTCTTATCTTGCTAGCAAACGCTTGATTCAGCTTATTGATGAAATTAAATCATCTCCTCTTTATGCTGATTTTGAAGAAATTAAAACTACAGGGTTAGTAACCCTCGACTATGATACAATGAAAGATATGATTATAGAGATCTTTTAATTTTTTAATCTAGCCAATTTCTCTTAATTACAGATTAAGTTAATGTGTGAGCAACCCAGTTTTGTTGCTCCACTAGAAATTGAAACAAACTATTTTCCGAAATATTTACATACCAATAGAATACTTCCATAATGAATATCGACAAAATTGAAACTATACAAGGTGAAAAGTCTGAAAAAGGGTTTTTTTTCAAAGTTATGGAGGAAGGATAAGATCTCTTATTTAACAGATGAGGAGTTAAATGAATTAAT
>JAGLRO010000143.1 GCA_023136245.1 Candidatus Heimdallarchaeota archaeon | reverse complement strand
TCCTTGGTATATTGACTAGCTTCTAGGCTTAAATCTTCCATTTCTTTGTGAAGTTTGTTGAGTTGATCTCTTATCCTTTCCATCGACTGGTATTTACTGGCTTCAACTCCTAAAATCACATTATATATACTAGGAGGACGTGTGAATGCTTCTTGAGATAGATAAAAACTCTTACCATCAGTTGTTAATATGTTTGTTCTAAATTTCTTAGCAAAATCAGTAAGTATGTTTGGTGATAGATCAGGAGATGCTAAGATTATTTTCACAAATTTATTAAGATAGATTTTTACTTGCATTGGTGCATCAATGAGATTAACCACGAAATCTAGTATTCCTTCTGGTTTATTTTCCAGTTTCTGTCTTGTTAGATAATCCGGTTTAGGACCTTTTTCTTCTTCCAGAATTCTTCCAACTGTGAAATTTGGCTTGTATGAAGGAAATAGTTCATCATAAATCGACTTAGCTTCTTCATAAGCTGTGTGCGAAGTTGCAACAAAGCTAAAAAGATACCTACCAAGAGCTGATTTGATTACATTGCTGAAATTTTTGTATTTTCGATTAACAGAAATAACTTCATAAAGAGGTCCAATTATCTCGTCTTTATTATTTGATAGCAGTATTTTTTCTTTGAAGCTAATGCTATCTTTTATCAACTTCCTTTCATATTCGCTTAATTCGCCATAAATCTGTGATCTTTCACTGATTCTTTCTTTAATTAATTCTTCTTCTTCCTTCTTTCTTCTTAGCTCAGAAACGATATTTTCGCTTTTTCTTAAAACCAAATTATGTTGTCTTTTTATTTCAGTCAGTTTATTTTGTAGTTGAATCTTTTTAGTTAAATTTTCACTTGCGTTTAGGTTTGTGAAATTTTTAATTTCGTATTCTGTTTTCTCGATTGTTGTTTCTAATACAGAACTATGTCTTATTCTTTCGTCTCTTTGTCCTTCCAGTCTATTCTTCTTATCAGACATTTCTTGAATTTTTATTCTATTGTTACTCAGTTCAGCATCTTGTCTCTTCATCTCTATTTGCAAAGTATCATAATTATTCTGTTTAATCCTTTCGTTTTCTTTTAATTTTTCAAACTCTTGTTTTTTCTCGTTTAGCTCTTTTGATACTTTTTCGAATTCTTCTTGACTATTATTAGCATTAAAATAAGCTAATTCCTTTTCGACTATTCCAAATCTTTGAATTAGTTCTTTCTTCTTTTGTAGTCTTTCGAAATTTTCTCTTAACCTATGCAATTTTATTTCTTCCTTCTCCAGTTGCATGGCTAAAGGAGAATACTCGTGTTCTTTTTCTTCAACACGTTTCTTGGAATTTAAATAAGTAGTGAAAACTTCATTCAATCCTGTCGCTACAAGCAAACTATCCAATTTTTTATGTGGAGAACCATCAGCAAAGGAACTAAGATATCCTTCTTCAGTAAAGTTCAACATTGTATCCTCATAAATTCCTATACTTTTCATCAGACGTTGGATTTGTTTTTTCGTTATATCTTTTTTCTTGCCTTCTTCATTCTTGATTTTTCTTTTTACATTGCCAGCTTGGTTTATATGAACTTCAATACTAAAATATTCTGAATCCACGAAACCACTGATATCTGGATCTGAACTAGAAATAACTCTTTGATCTGAAAAATCGGGATTGAATAAAGTTAGATCTATTTTACAGTAATCATCAAAAGGTCCCACTAATTCTTTGAAATTACTTAATGATACACGAGAAGGTGTATGTCCTATTGCCAATATCAATGCTTCTAGTATCTGTGTCTTTCCGCTACCATTTGCACCAGATAGAACGATAATTGGTACATCTGAAAAATTTAATTCCGTTGATTTGTGCATTTTGAAATTATAGAGTATAAGCCGATGAAAAATATAATTTTCGTGAATCAACGAAGTCATTTCGCTCACCTGGTATATTCATTGATTCTAGCCGCAAATTAGTATTTAAAACAAGCTATTATGCTTATCAAAAATAGATAAAAGAAAAAAGAAAAAAGAAAAATTATTTTTTGGTTTTCTTCCTTAGAGTTGTTGCAACAGCAGTTATGAATATTGCACCAAGTGACCAGTATAATGCGTCAATTGAACCCATTCTACGAGTGTGTTCTCCACTAAATGCATCAGCACCAGCAGAAGTTCCAGTTTGAGTAGATTCACCATAATCTTCCCAATCTTCATCATCTTGGGATTGTCCATTCAATGCTTGGAGTAATGGTATTTCTGTATCTGTTTCTGGTTGAACCTCATCGTCGTCACCCAATTCATTTTCGTACCTACTTGTATATACAATGATAATTCCAGGAATGTAACAACCTGAGCTAGTCAGGAATAACCATCTCATCGTTATTACGACATTTTCACCAGGAGCTAGTGTTATATCTGTAAATAGTATTACACCCATTCCATGTATAGTGAAGTTGTAATCATTTCCTTTAGATGTAGATCTTCTCAAGAGATCCATTTCAGTTGCATTGTAGAATTGTAACATTGTTAGAGTAGTGCCTATTTCACCAACGTTTGTAATGGTTATGGTTATTTCTAACTCCCAAGGAGCATCATCAGGAATGATGAAATCAACATCAACATCTATTTGTAGAATTGGTTGTGGAAATGCGGGTCTTCTAGCGGTTGTCTTTGGCAATAACATTGCCCAATCCATGTTTGAAACAACAATTTGATGCGATTCACCAGCACCTTCGAATAATGAGACTAGCCCAGAACCAAAGTCGACTAATGCTGCAGGTTGTCCCACATCAGTGTCGAATTCAACTACTGCATAAACAGGATGAATACCCAGAAATGAGTTAGCTAGGACATCAGCTTGAGAGCTGTAAATTCCACCGCCACCACTTATTACTGCTACATTGTCATACCAGAATTGTTCAGCATCTCGAATTTGCCAGTCATTACCCATCCTTCCATGGTATAGATAAATCTGAACATTTTCTGCGTCTGAATCACCAGTATTTTCTATAGTATATGAAACTGTGACGGGATCTCCAACTTTGTATGCTGTCTGATTAAGTTCTACATGAACATTAAGAACTGCTTCATCATCAGCTACTTGCAGGTTTATACCATTACTGAATCCGAAGTATTCAAAACCTTCAGGATCCATATAGCTGAATTTTGCTCCAAAGGAAACCCAATTACCCATCCAAGGTTCAAAGAAGCTAAGAGGACGACTATATGTGAATTCTGAACCAGGATCTGCTGCACCAAATATTAATCTCATTAGATCATATCCAGTTTTACCCACAGTTGATAATTGCAGAGCTGGGAAGTTTGCACTAACATCAAGACTTGTTAATCCCATTATACCGAATAGATCATCCTTTGCTGGTATGTTTTCTAGTGCCCAGCTTACATTAACAGATGCTCCAGGAATTAGATTGTCGATTGTCTTGTTTAGGAAAACCTCACTACGAGTAGTTTCACCTACTAGACCTACATCTCTAACACTGAAACTGAAATCCATCAGATCAGGATCGAAGATTGTTTGCTCTTCATAGAGTAATTGGAACAATTCATCTCCAGCTGCTAAAACAGCATCCTTTAGTTCATTTTCATAATCTGTAAAGATATTTGCTATGTTAGCTACAGTGTAATCAAGAAGATTAATGGGTGCTAGGAATGCAATTAAATTATCAACAAGAATTTGTGATAGACCATCATTTGAATGAATCCATGCTTCAGTTGTAATAGATCCAGTAACACCAAGAACATCAAAAAGTGCAGTATCTGTTTTTACTAGTTCATCTTGGTTAGCAGGATTAATATTCACCATTGATCCATCTGTCAGGTTATTGTACCATCCATCAAGAACCAAAACAATTTGGTTGTATGCTATATCAGTATTTCCTGTGAATAAAGCTCCGCTAAAGAGAACATTTATTGTAGCATTAATTTCTGAATAGAATGTTTCATTAACTGTTACATCA
>JAGLRO010000142.1 GCA_023136245.1 Candidatus Heimdallarchaeota archaeon | reverse complement strand
AACTGTTTTTGTTAAATATGCTTCCAGTGTGTTATCACTTAACGTAATCCCTTTGTTTGTAAGATAATTGTTCCTAATTGTTACATTTGGTGAATTAATTATGAAAATCCCCCTCTTCCTTATATCTTGATTTTCTTCTTGATTTTCGTATGTACAGGTGTTATTTTCAATTATTGAATTACCAGATTTGACAATTATTATCTCCTCATACTGAATATTTTCAAATGTGTTGTTTATTACATAATAATCATTGATTTCATCATTAAGTGTAAAAATACCTATCCCTGAATGCAAATTCCTGAAGGTATTGTTAATTATTTTACAACCAGGTGTAGCTGTAATAAATATTCCAGCTTCCTCTCCTTCTAATGTATTATTGATGATTTTCGCTATATTTGAAGTCGTTATTGCTAGAAAGATTGAATATCTATTTGATTTCAAATTGTTATTCTGTATTATAAAATGCTTAGTAACATTTCCAATTTCAATTGCACAATAATCTGAAGTTAATATCTCTTTATTTTGAATCAGATAAGGATTCTCTGCAGTTCCTTCACCTAGGAAGTTGTATTTTACAAAATCTTCATCAGATTGAATAATAATCGGTTTTGCTCTCTTCTTCCAGATTACAATGGGGGGTGTGAGTATTGCAGTTACAATAATGAGTGTTACTATTGTTAAAACCAGAACTCTAGGTCTAAATAAGAAGAATTTTTCCTTTGACATCTGACTACTCTACTCTTTATTCATTTTCCATTAATAAATTTTAGTGAGAATGTACTATGAATTTATAAGTCTAAGATATAGCAGAAATTTAAGGCTTTTAGGATAGGTTTCAATGAATAATATATATTAAAGAGCTGACAATATAAATCTAAAAATTATTAAAAACAATAAGGAGATAAAGCAGTTAAAAATGAAAATATTGATGTTATATCCGAAATTTCCGAACACATTCTGGAGTTTTAAAAAAGTTTTGAATTATGTAAAGAAGAAGGCTCCATACCCTCCGTTGGGGTTGCTCACAATTGGTAGCATGCTTCCTAGGGAATGGAAAAAGAAGCTCGTTGATCTCAATATAACCAACCTGAAAACTAGCGATATAATGTGGGCGGATATGATCTTCATCAGCGCTATGATTGTCCAAAAGGATAATGCACAGGCTATTATTAACAGATGTAAAAAACTCGGCAAAATTATTGTTGCAGGGGGGCCTCTCTTTACAACCGGTTATGAGGATATTAACAATGTGGATCATTTCGTCCTAGGTGAGGCCGAAATCACACTTCAACCGTTTCTGGATGATTTAAAAAACGGGAATCCAAAGCATATTTACAAGTCGTCTGAAAAAGCAGATATAACAAAAACACCTGTTCCGCTCTTTTCGCTTATTGATTATAAAGATTATTCTTCATTAGCCATACAGTTTTCACGCGGCTGTCCTTTTAATTGCGAATTCTGCGACATAATCATAATGCTCGGTAGGGTTCCGAGATTGAAAACACCGGAGCAGATGATTACAGAGATTCAGACAATTTATGATTTGGGTTATAGAGAAGAAATCTTTATTGTCGACGACAATTTCATCGGAAATAAAAAAGCAGTTAAGCTGCTTCTGGATGTTATCATTGATTGGCAGATCGCACATGATTTTCCATTCACATTTTTAACTGAAGCCACTTTGGACCTTGCACAAGATGAAGAGCTGATGATGCTGATGAGCAGTGCTAATTTCAACAAGGTTTTCATCGGCATTGAAACACCATCTATTGAAAGCCTTAAAGAATGCGGAAAATACCAGAATCTCGCATTGAATCTCGAAGAAGCAATAATAACAATTCATCAGCACGGAATGCAGGTGCTGGGGGGTTTTATTGTGGGTTTCGATAACGATCGGAGCGATATTTTCGATTCCCAGATTAATTTCATTCAGAAAACGGGAGTGGTAACAGCAATGGTCGGAATTCTGACGGCTTTACCTGAGACCAAACTCTGGAAGAGGTTAAAAGGGGAAGGAAGGCTCATTAGAGATGCTGACGGAACCAATACGAGTGGGGGTTTGAACTTCATCCCGAAAATGGGTACCAAGGTATTGGTAAATGGATATAAAAAAATTCTGACCACAATCTACAATCCTAAGTACTACTACCAAAGAATAGATACATTCATCAAAAGTTACAAATCTACGGTAAAATCCAAAATTAAGATGGACAGTTCAATTAAACCTTTTTTTAAGAGTATCCTAAGAATAGGTATGTTTTCGAAGAACAAATGGTTATTTTGGAAAATGATATTCAAAACGCTGTTTACAAACCCAAAAGCGTTTCCGATAGCTATCGAAATGGCTATTGTTGGAACTCATTTCGCTGCAGTGTCCGTGAAAGTAGTGAACGCTTAGTACTACAGACTTCCCCAAAAATTAACAATTATTAATAATTTTTTTAACTATTTTTTCCAACTTTTAGATATGATTTTTTAAAATTATCCATTTTTTGATTTTCGCGATCTGCCAACCGAATGCATTCAGCCTTGTAACAGTTAACAGTTATCGTTATAGGATTGGTATTAGTCTCAAAATTCAAGCTTAAACCAAAGAAGGAATAAATACTTCCTTCTGATTTTTTTTATTTCTCTGAACATGTCATGGAAAATTCTGAATAACTTTAAATGTAAAAACAAAATTATTCTCACATATGGATACTACAAATGAGAATACAGAAGAATCTTCGTCAGATTTTAAGACTGATTTACTTGATGAGCTAGACATACTAAAACTAGTTCCAGAAACTGCAAGAAGAGCTCTATTTTATCCTATAATGTTTTTCGTTATTAGCATTGGTTTTATTACTGGCATATTCTTTTTCTTAGATGACATCTTGTGGGTATTCTTCCTCTTTCTAGGATTCTTCTTTCTTGTTACTAGTCTTGGTATATTTCGTATTGAACGGAGAAAAATATCTAGAGATAGAAATACCTACATCTTTAGCAGAGATGGATTGATAATTATAGCAAAAAATGGTTCTGAAAAAACCATTCCTTGGAGTCAAATCTCTGATCTTGAAATTCTGAATCTTCATGCAAAAAGTGTAGTAGCAAGAAGATGTATAATTAGTTCAATTGAAGGACAAATAAATATTAAGATAAACTGTTTCAAAGAAGTTACTGAAGACATTATGTATCCAAATCCCATTGCTGAAGCAATTGAGAAATACTATGAAAGAGTTAGTAAGTAGTATATTCAGCTGATAGTTTTTCTTTTCTTAAGGTGTTCTACATAATAAAGTGCTAAAGGCACCAGTATTAAAACAAAAAACACAATTCCTCCTATCAAGAAAATGTTAGAATATCCAATTCCTTCTATAATCGGAGAATTGACTATCGGAGACAAGAAAGCCCCTAGGAAAAGTATAGATGTTAGCATACTTAATGCTCTCCCTCTATATCTTTCTGGTGTATCTTTCACTGTCCATATGTTGATATTAGGAACCATATTCCCCACCCCTAATCCTGACAATGCTAAACCAACAAGGAAAACCCAATACTTGATTGCATACTTGAGTATTATATACCCTGATCCTATCAGTAAAAATGAGAGTATGAATAAAATCTCATGACTCAACCATTTTTTGAGATACTTATATGAGAAAGAGATTATTCCTGCAAAAAGAGTTGCAGCAGATAATGCAATACCAATTTGAATTTCATTAAGATCAGTGATTGTATTTGTCAAATAGAAGGGTATCTGTGTTGGTATTGCATAATACATTATCATAAAGATAAACATTACAACATAACCTATAATAACGGAAAGATATGGAAATCTTTGTTCTTTTTCTAATTCTTGTTTCTCTGTTGATTGTCTCACAATTTCTGGTTCATAAAGAAATAATATAACTCCAGGAAGAAAAACAAAAGCTAGCACATAAATCAGAAAAGGATAATTCCAGTTAATTTCAGCTAAAGCCCCTCCAACAATCAAGAAAACAACTCCACCAAAATAAGTAGTAGCTACTTGAAAACCCATAACTCTGTTTCTTTTTGTTCCTGTGTAATAATCAGCTATTAAGGTTGTTGTACAAGTCATAATTCCAGCAACTGCTAAACCTAAGAATGCTCTACACACTAAAATTGCATAGATATCACTCAAGAAAAATCCTACAGTACCACTTACACCATATAACGCTGTAGCCCCTATCAATAATTTTCTTCTTCCCCATTTATCTATCACTAGACCAACAAATGGTGCAGCGATAGCAATTGATAATGCAGGAATTGTAATCACAAGTTTAACTAATGTTTCAGCATTAGGTATAGAACTAAAGAATTCCCCCATATCAGGAAGAGCAGGTGATACTACTATAGGTGATAGAATAACCAAAGTACTAGTTAGAAGCAAAAAAACCTCACGGAGTGTAGCTTTAATTCTTCCTTCTGATTCTTGCATATTTTACACTTATCTTCCTTCTGCTTTATTTAGATTTCCTCAGAATTACCCTCATTCTTAAAACTAGAAAAAGAAGAATAGGATTCTGCTTTTTCTTTCATTCTTTTTTTATGCTCTTTTGAGCTCGTTTAGAAATTCAATCACATGCGGTAGGACAAGATCTTTATGGCTATGTACCCCATGCCCTTGATCTGGAAAACTTACCAAACGTATATTTGGTATTATTTTACTACACTCTACCGCTCGAGGGTAGTGTCCCCATCCATCTTCTTCACCAACATACAACAAAATAGGCACTTCAAGTTGAGGTAAATGTTCCTCATGACCATGAAAAATATCCGCACCAAAAAAACCATATAATGCTTTGAAATCGTAATTATCTATTTCTTCTTTCATCTCAGTTGTTATTTCAACTCCTAATTTTTTGTAGTAGGATAGATATGTATCTAGACCTCCCTTGAAAGCTTTGCTATAATTATCTATTTCTAATTGTAATTCTTCTTCTACATCCTGAGGAGATATCCCACCAAGAATAAATGAAAAAAAACGTTCAGGATAGTATTTAGTCAAACCAAAACCTATGTGTCCTCCCATTGAATATCCCCAGAAGTGTGCTTTTTCTAATTTTAGATCATCCATAACTGCAATAATATCTGAAGTTAACAGTTTCATTGTATATGCTTCAGATTCATGAGGTTTGTCGCTTCGACCATGTGCTCGCAAATTAACCAAAATCAGTTGGTAATCTTTTTTTAATGAATCTACATAGCTTATTCTATACCATCCTTTTATGTCACCTTCAAATCCATGAAGCATTACAATGGGGGTTCCTTTCCCTTCAACCTTGTAGTAAATTTTAATTCCATTATTATCAGCATGTGGCATAGAATATACAATCTTGTTCTATTTTTTAAACGTATAGTCAGAAAAAAGAATGATCAGAAAGAAATTTGTTTTCTATTTCTTTCTTCTCCAGATTGAAATTACTGTTACTAAGCAAATTGATGCAACTAATGTTTCTATTAACGGTATATCAAGAATAAATGTGTTTGTATCTACATCTGCAAACAGATTTTCGAAACCGTATGCGACTTTGATCTTTGTGTGATTAGTTCCAATATAATTCTCAGTCTCTAATGAATATTTTAAATCATTAACAGTTCCAGCTTCGGTATCAATATTAACATAATATTTCAGTTTTGCTGTGGTATTCCAAGGTAACAAAGAAGATGTATCAATTCCTTCTCTAAAACCCTCCATGGGTTCTAAAGCAATGGTGAAGTTTCCTTTTTCTGCATTAAATGATACGGTTGCTCCAGGTATCCCTTCGTTTAGTATCTGATTATAGAAACTTGTATTTAATGAAGCAAAAATTGGTAATCCTTTATACTCCATTGCATCGTCCAAAGGGGGATATACTACGTATGAAGTTGGATCAAACAAATCAACATATAGTGCATATAGCATACTTGCTGATAAGAGAGACATGTACCAATCATCCAAGAAAGAATGCACATAATAAACATCACTTCCAACAGTTTCTGTTGTATT
>JAGLRO010000141.1 GCA_023136245.1 Candidatus Heimdallarchaeota archaeon | reverse complement strand
CTCCTTCGAAATAAAGAGATGCTTCTATTACTAGATATTTGATGCCATCTCCCATCTTGAGAAAAACTTCTGCGTATACATCATCTTCTTTCCCATCAGCGTCTAGGTCGCAATAGGTTACATAAGTTATCTTAGCCTTAGGTACTTTGGCTTCTATCCCAGTGATTTGTAGTACTAATATCAGAGATATAACTACAAATATTACTTTTGAAACATTTCGGCTTTTCATGGGTACAGAGACTTTTTAATCCACTTTATTAAGTTTTTTGGAACACACGGTCTAAATTAAATTGTGCTTCTTCTATTATTAAATCTATGGATGAGGGTAATTTAAGCGAAAATAAGTGGTTATTTTGAAATTTTCTATTTTAAATAGACATTATCTCATTTAGTACTAGAAAAAGAGATATATTATACTGAATTAGTTTATTTATCGAGTACTATCTGAGGAAACTAGATGAACAAACCAAATCGAGTCATTATTACATATATCTGCAACATTTGTCAACAAAAGAGAATGACAATTCTACCTAAAGCATTAGATGTCAGAGTAGATGATCGAGGTTTAAGTGAGTATGTAGATGTTCATGTATGTGAAGATTCGAAAATAAAAGCGAATATTTTGTTTATTGACTCAGATCATGCAGTTCGTTCTCAGGTTTCTGTTACAGGTAAGGAGAAAGAGAAAGAGGATGTTACAGATACATCATTTCTAAACATCCCTGCTCCAACAAAAACTGAATTTTCTGAACAACAGATAATTTTGCATAGAAGGTTCAAAGCTAATTTCGTCAAAGAAATCATGATAAGGGATAAGCTCCGACAACTAATTTATAGAACGGAGGATGGAGAAGGAGAACTTACTCAGATATATTGTAATTCTCCGATGGGTTTCATTGAGATAAATGCATCTATTTCAACTAGGGTCCAAAAAGAACTTGCTTTAGAATGGATTTCGAAAATTGCAACCATTCTAGAAGAGGTTGTTCATTTCGATGAAAGAACCTTCACTCATCTGCTTGCATATTTAGACGAAAGAATCAACAAGAATATAGAGGACAAAGAAATTGCGGAAATGGATTTTCTTCTTAACTCACCAATCTCAGTACCTATTTCCAATCAAGAATCTCTTGATAATTTCGGGAAACAAGCTGAAAAACTCTTTTCCAACCTCGCCATAATTGACTACTCATACTATAGAAGTATTCTGGACGAGTGTATCGATAATGAAAATAAAACTCTATTTGATATAATTGAAACAAGAAGTCAGAAAATAAGTGCAGCTTATTTCTTATCAATATTCTATGATCTACTCAGAAATGCATTGATTAGACTGGAGAAATTCCAATTTTTCACTATTTCTGGTTAGATTGTATTTCCAATGCTTTCTTGTCAAGAAAATTAAAGTCTATTTATTTTTAAGATTTTAATCTACATATATAACTGAAAAGCTTTTATCGATTAATTCTATTTTGTTTCCTTCGATTTCAGTGATATTTGTGAAGTAACAGGGTAATCCTCTAGAAGTTAAAATATCAGGACCTTGCATTAGTTGGAAATGAAGATGGGGAGCTGACGAATTTCCAGAATTCCCTAAAAGCCCTAGAACTTGTCCTTGCTTGACTTTATCTCCTTTTTTCACTTTGATGCTCTCTGGAATTAAATGAGCATAAAAAGAATTCTCATTCCCCGAATGTTTTACAACAACGAAATTTCCTCCTGCTAGAGGTTTATACCCATACTGATTAATTATTTCTCCCATCTTTTCTTCAGGTAATAATTCACCAGCTGAAGGATTTTCAGGTATCCCATCGAATGCATCAACAACTTCCCCATCAGCTATAGCTAGTACTTCTTTTCCATAGAAACAGAAGAATTCATTTTTGTTACCTTTAGGAGGAATAAAAAACATGTTCTCATCTAACTGTCCTAAATCAAAACTAAACTCTTGAGAATGCATTCTTCTATGTTCATATGGATTTTCAAAAGCGTTTATAGCAATCCAAGCACCTTTTAGTGGAAAGATGTATTGATTCTTATTTTTATATTGAACTAGAGGAATTTTACAAACTTTCTTTTTTTCCTCTTCTTCTTCAATATATGTTACTGTCAAAATCAACTGATCTAAAGGTTCTAAATCTACATGTGTAAAATGTTCTAATCTGAATCCAGTCTCATGATTGGGTTCAAGAGTGTTTGAGGAAAATAATTCCTTTTTCCAGAACTCCTCTACTCCCATGAATAATTTTGAGATATCTGGGTGAACCAATCTTTCAAAAATCTCATCCACATCCTCTGATTTCTCTTTAATCATCTTTTCATTGTAGATGATAGACTTGACACAAGTATTGCTTCTTTTAATATCAAACTTATATTGAATTAGTCGAATTGTATTTTCAGAATCATTTCTGATTCTTACTGCTCTCAGAAAAAAATTCGATTCTAATCTTTTGATATCTTCCAATTTTCTAACACAATTAATTAGGTATTCAGAAGGAAGGTAGGAGATTTCCATACTATAACACCAAATAGTTGTTATTTTAATCTTATTAAGCTTAAATTTATATATAGAAAATTTATTGTTGAAGATAAGGGGAGTATAGCATTTGGCTTCTGAACAAACGAGAAAAGACATAGAACCTCCATTCATTCAAACATACAGTTTAGATAATGCAGCTATAATATTTTCTCTTGTTTCATCTCCCAGAATAACTGCGTTATTTAGGTTCTCATCCACTCTCAAAGATCCAGTAAACATTTCTCTTCTACAACAAGCTCTTGAGAATATACTTGTTAGATTCCCCTATTTCAGAGTGAATCTACGAAAAGGGCTTTTTTGGTTTTATTGGAAAACTAATTATGGAATCCCTAAAGTAATGACTGATTCAAAATACCCTTGTCAAGAAATGCCCATAAGGAAGAAAGGTATTTTTCCTTTCAGAGTTAGGGTTTTTCAAAATCGTATTGCTGTAGAGTTCCATCATAGCTTGACTGATGGAACAGGAGGTATAACTTTTTTTAAAGCTCTATTAGCAGAATATTTCCATCTCAAAGGAGTTGAAGTCGAAGATTGGGGAGATATATTTAGACCTGATCAAGAACCTCTGAAAGAGGAAGCTGAAGACGCATATAGGAGATATTATAATAAAAATGTTCCAAGAATAAAGCGTCTATCAAATGCCTATCGCTTACCTTACAAATTAGAAAAAGCTGGAGTATATAACGTAACTACTGGAATTATACCTGTTTCTGAACTGATTAAACTAACCAAGGAACTTAATGTGACGCTCACTGAATTCTTGGTTGCTATTTATATTGAATCAATCCAAGACATTCTATTTAGTTTACCAAAAAGAGAAAGATTGAGAGTTATTAAACCAATAAGAATATCAGTCTTTATCAATCTTAGAAGAATCTATCCAAGTAAGACATTAAGGAATTTTAGTTTAATGCTAATGCCTGGAATCGACCCAAGATTAGGCAGATTTTCTTTCGCTGAGATTCTTAAGCAAGTACATCATTACATGAAATATGAAATTAATGATAAATCAGTTAGTCAACAGGTTAAAAGAAATGTTCAAGCTTCTATTCACCCTCTAGTTAGATTAATTC
>JAGLRO010000140.1 GCA_023136245.1 Candidatus Heimdallarchaeota archaeon | reverse complement strand
AACTTTAGGTTATGTTTATTGGGCTGAATTAGAAGGAGGTAACCTCATTCTTTATGGCAATGTTTCTGACATGTTTACTATTGCTTTCTGGGATGCTAGAGGTAATCTTACTGAAGGAACTGATTATACACTTTATGATGATAGGATTGTTGTAGCTATACGAACAACTGAATTATTCTATGAAATTGAAAGCAATTACTATCCTGATTATTTCTTAGACACAAATTTCATAGTTATATTCGATACATTCTGGGCTCAATTTAGTTATATTACTCCTGAAGGTGAGGAGAGGTATGCCCCTGTAACTTATCGCAATAAGCAATTACTCCCTGAAGGTGCAGGAATAGTTAGTTATGCTCCTACTGATGGAGCTATTATTATAAAAGAAGGGAATTCTTTTGGTGTCGTATGGGAATATATAGAACGAGCAATGGATCCTTTTCATGACCCCTTAACTTATGAAATAACTTATAATTTCGATCCAATATATTTACAATTTACCGAACAAATGTTCGAAAATCAACTTCAACAACAGGAAATCGAACAACTTGAAAACCTCCTAGACCTTCTAAAAACATATTTCAAACTAATAGCATATTTTGCTGTTGTAATAAGCATAATTGCAGTATTGATTGGTTACCTTCGAGCTAAAAGGAAATTCAAATCCAAACTAAATGAAGCAAGAAGTATGCCAAAGAAAATGCTCAAAGACATAGAATTAGAACAAGATCCTAGAAAGAGAGTATCTGCATTATTCAATATTGGTTTCATAATTTTACTGATTACACCAATTTTTTACACAAATCAGCATCAAGTAAATGATATTACTTACATTATGAATGAAAGAAAAATAACTATCGACAATTATAATCAATTAGATGATGCAAGTAGGAATATCCAATATAGAGTTGATATTGATTTAGGAAGAGATGGCATTTCATACGAGACAGTAGAAATGGAGATGCCTTATAATGTTGATAATTTCAGTATCTGGATAGATACTACCCAAGTTTTAGATTTTAGAGCATATACAATACATGGAACGCCTGTTTCGTTTCAAAAGTTTTCAGATCACTATCTAATCAAAAATGTTCAAGGTAATATTAAATATGATATCGTAAAGCCTTATGTTTATTACAACAACAGTAACATCTTAGTATATCTAGATTACTTCTGGTTGTTATTTATTGATCCTGAGCTGGAAACCTACTCCAAAGCTAATATTGAGTACAATATAGTTATACCTACAGGAGCTATTCTATACAGTGCATCACCGGAAGAGATTCTGACCTTGTCTAGAACACCTGAAGGCAGAAGGAAATGTACGTTCACTAACAATGATGTACAAATTGATCCTTATCATGAACTTTTTTCAACTCAAATAACTTATTCATTCATAGATGTTATAGAAGCAATTGAGAATCAATCTGCACGATTTGAACATTTTCGAGTTGAAACAGAAATTAGTGAAGAACAAAGAGCAGCACTAACTCAAAATCTTCTCTTTATTAGTTTACTTGGAATAATTGCACCAATCCTGTCTTTTCTATTAACTTATTTTATTGTAAGGAGAAGAATGTTAAGAAAAATAAAGGAAGAAGAACAAAAACATGAGATGTTAATTTCGGTTGAAGAAAGTCAAATAAAAGCTATGATTGATGCTCAAGCAATAGATTTAGGAAAAGAACCTTGGAAAGCTATGTTAGGCGGATATTGGGAGTTGTTAACTTATCTAAGCAGAATAACACCAATTAATATGATGGCAACAGAAGAAGATTTACATGAAAAAACAATAAGGAAATACATACCTTCGTTCCTTATAACAGAAACATTAGAACTGTTATCTACAGGAAAAGCCATCTCGTACAGTTGGATAAATGAGGAGCAAATTTACTATAATAGACAACAAACTCGAGATTACATAGAAACTGTTGTGAAATTAATAGAGAAACTAGAAAAATGGAGAATAGAACAAACATGAAAAACAGGAAATTAATACTATTAGTCTTTATTGCAATATTATTCGGAAGCTTATTCCTTAATTTCAAAACTCACGCTCAAGAAGGAGTTTATTATTCTCCTACATCAATATTTTCATTGAATGAAGAGACTAATTTTACAGTCTATTCAACAGCTCCCCTTACTTGGAAACTAAATAATGGAGTTAATTTTACTGTACATGTAAATGCTACAGGTTTACCAATTGGTGAAAATATAACAATAGATGTAATGACAGTTTATTTTGACAGTCCTGATTACACATCTAGAAGGCAGAAACATGCCTTTACTCCAATGATTAATTTAACAGAAACTAGTCGATTACTCGAAGAAAGAACGATTCTTTATGCTCCAGATGACGTGGAGAAGAATTTCAACATGACAGTTGTTATTTTAGCAAGAAGTACAAACATAACTGAAAACCAAGTGTTTGAAGCATATTTTCCAGGAGATGAACCATACATTGAAGTTAAAAAAGACGTTGTTCTTCCTATAATCAACTTACCAGGCTTTCCTGATATTACAACATTCGGTAGATGGATCTTCATATTTGCAGTTAGCTTTGTGCTTATAGCTTTTCCTTCAATATTAGTTGCTTCATTCAAAATACAGGAATTGGTGAAAAATAGAAGCAAAAAAGGAGGAGAGAAAAAATGACTGTAAAAGAATCCACAACTCCACTCGAAAGATCTACCCAGAAAATGGATGTTTTAATGAGATCATTTGGGATGAGAACTAGAATTTTCAAGGGTTCAACAAGAGCTGTTGTTAAAGGAACAAGAAAGGTTTATCCTTATGAATTGAATGCTACTTTAGTTGAAACAGCAAGAGGAGTAGGTATAAGAATAAAATTGGAAAAAATATGGTATTCATTTCTTAAATTAATTCCATTCTTCATTATTATTCTATTCTCTTTGTTACAGTTTCTTGTCCCCAATGCAGGTGAAGTAATTGCTAACGCAACTGGTATAAACCTGTTCTTAGTGTTGCTAGGTCCAAATCCCCGAATAATCGGTCTATGGATTGTCCTTCCGATAATTAGTGCGATAATAATTGGTTCAGAGATTTTAGAAAGGATTATCCGTGCACGTTATATTCAGGATAGGATGCCTCGATTCTTAAGTGGAGCAGAATGGAATATAGCAGAACCACCCATTGTTTTAGATTTCATTAGTGCAACAAACAATTTATTGTGGATAATGTTTGTTTTCTTAATAATAATTTTCGCACCAATGTCTTTCTCTGCTGAAATCTTTGAAAATTTCCTAACTGTCTATGAGGTTGAATCTTCAGCTCTAATTAATACTACAGCACTTATATCAGTTTTAGATATTAGTATCCTCTCAGGGATGATGTTTGCAATCCTCTACCAGAATTATGAGAAATTCAGGGGAAGTTTAGATAGACAACAAATAAGACATGACATACGTCTAGAGAGTCAAACCAGACAATTAGTTCAAGTAGGAATAGGATCAACTCTTCTATCAACAATATTGCTAGCATGTTTTTATTTCACTTTCTGGTCGAATATTACAATAATCCAAGTTATCATTTTTTATTCTATTTCTATTGTGTCAAGTGTAATCGGAGTCTGGTTATTCTGGCATAAAGAAAATTACATCTTTATAGCAATGGCAATATGGTTTCTCCTTAGTGATGTAGTAATGATTTTTCTGAATGCAAATGATGCGTCATATTCATGGATGATTATATGTCACTTATTCTTGATTCTTCTAGTTGTTATTCTATCAATAAATCGTTATTTTGAAAATTATCTAGCGAAGAAAGGTGTTTATGAACCTAGTTGGATGTTCAATCTACTACCACTGTTTGCTTATGTTGCTGTTTTCTGGAAGAAAAAGATACGAGTAACAAGAGGAGTAGAGAAAGAACTAGAAGAGATTCTTGAAGAAGATCTGAAAGAAAAAGTCAAAGAAAAACAACCTCTAGTGATTGATATTGATAAAATAAGAAAGAAAGGAAAAGAATCAATCAAAATAGTTCAATTTTATCAAAGAACACTTTCAAGAATTGTTAGTGGTGAAATCAACATTTTATTACTAGCCAATATTAATTCTCAGATTCTTGATATTATAAAAGAAGAAAAGCAGCTCCATAAAGAAGCTAAAAAACTATTTTCAACCGTAGATAGTCTTCTCTGGGAGGATAATTATACTCTGAAAGATGGGAAAAATTTCCTTCAGATTGCTGAAAAAGTTTACGAAGAAATTGTAAAAAAAAGGTGAATAGATGACTCTTGTTGATGATCCAAAAACAGTCAAAGAATCGAAGGATACAGTTAAGATTCCTTTGAAGAAATTGAAAAGACTAGAGATCATAGCAAAAGAGAGATCAACAAGCTTTCTTCAAGGTCACAGAAGATCAATTTTCAGAGGTCCAGGGACAGAATATGCAGATTTGAGAGAATACACCGAAGGAGATGATTTACGTTTTGTAGACTGGAATGCTTCTTCTAGAGTTCCTTTCAAATTAATAGTTAGAGATTACGAACAAGAGAGAAATACAAATGTCATTTTAATGATGGATTCTAGTTATTCTATGCTTCTAGGAGATCCTGTTCCAAGAGTAAAAATGGCTGTTGAAGCAATAGCTACTCTAGCATATACAGTCATGAATAATAGGGATAATTTTGGATGGGTTGCGTTTTCAGATAAAATACACAAATATGTTCCCCCAAGAGGAGGAAAAACTCATCTCTATCACATTTTCAATGAGATTCTGAAAGTAGCTCCTCTTGGAAGAACAAACATTGGAGAAGCAATCCGTGAAATTTCACTAGCACAGAAACGAAGATCCATAATAATTGTATTAACCGATCTTCATGGTGATTTGGAAGGAGCTATGGATGGTTTCAAAGTTGCAAGTGCAAAACGTCACGAATTGAAACTTATACACATTCATGATCCTGAAGAATTTCTTTTTCCTAAACGACCTAGACAAATTAAATTTCAAGATCCTGAAACTGAAGAAATAAAAGTAATTAATTTTAGCAATCTTCTTGAACGCGGAAAATTCATGTATGAACTTGGTCTGCAGATTAGGGAGATCAATAATTTCAAACGTAATATTAGGGGTCTTAAAATTGATGTTATAGATGCTCCAACAACCATTTTGACAGAGAGATTATTACTCGCATATTTTGGTTCAAAGCGAAGGAGTGTGATGCGATGAGAAA
>JAGLRO010000014.1 GCA_023136245.1 Candidatus Heimdallarchaeota archaeon | reverse complement strand
TAAGGTATGTTTAGCTTCTTGCTTATACCTTCTAACATGACTTTAACCATATCTTCGAACTCGAATTCAGGTTGCCAATTCCATTCTTCTCTAGCAGCTGTGTCATCAAGAGATTTAGGCCAAGAACGAGCAATAGCATCTCGAAAGTCAGGTTCATAAGTAATTTCAAATTCAGGGATGTATTTCTGAATTTCTGCAGCTAATTCAGCAGGTGTAAAACTCATAGCAGTAACATTGAAAGATCGATGTTTAAGCTTAGATTCATCAGCTTCAAGAAGATCAAAAGTGGATTTAAGACAATCACTCATAAGCATCATAGGTAAACGAACATCATGATCAAGGAAACAAGTGTATTTTTTGTTCTTTAGAGCTTCGTAGAAAATCCAAATCGCGTAATCAGTTGTTCCACCACCAGGTTCACTTGGGCTCAAAACACCAGGATATCTTAAACTCCTGAAATTGAGATCGTATTTTTGATTATAATATTCTCCCATTAATTCTGTATAAACTTTAGATACACCATATATGGTTGTAGGTCTCATAATTGTGTCATTTGGAGTGTTATCAAGAGGTGTTGAAGGACCAAAAGCAGCAATACTTGATGGAGCAAACAGCTGTTCTAGATTCAATTCTCTAGCTGCTTCAAGAACATTATAAAAACCTTCAAAGTTAATAGAATGAGCTAATTGAGGATTTTTTTCTCCTGTAGCTGAAAGAACCGAAGCATTATGAATAATTACATCAAGATCATAATCAACGATTAGTCGTCGAAGACCGTACTGATCTCTGACATCTAAACGGTGATAGATTAAATCTAATTCCTTGAATTCAGCAGGAAGTTTTTTCCTTCCAGTTGCAACAACGTTTTCCTTTCCATACCTTTCTAACATTGCAGGTGTGAGGTCCATTCCGATTTGACCATACGAACCTGTAACTAGATACTTCTTCATAGAAGAAGGGAAAATTTGAATTTTAAAAATCTATTGAAACGTCTTTCTGTGAAGATAATTGTGATAGCAAATTAATATACCAATTGGTAAAGAGTGAATAATATAAGTTTTTTTTGATTACAGTAGATGAACAATAGAAATAGATAAAAGATAAATCTTACATAGTAAGGATTATCATAGAAATAATTTGAAGTGCTCATACTTGGGTGACAACAATGTCTAGAAAATCTTCTTCACAAATACTTTCCTTTGATAAAAAAGGTATTCCCCTTGTTATAGTAGGTTTGCCACAAGCAGGGAAAACAACTTTTGTAAGAAGAGTTTTAACAGGAGAATTTGAGCAGACAAGTACTACATTAGGAATGCAATTTGAAACAACAGAAGTTGGTGATGCTCGTTTCGATATTTTTGATCTTGGAGGGCATGAAAGCTACAGAAAAACAATTTGGCAAACTTATATCAAGTTAGCTTATGGTGTCATTTTTATCATCGATTCCGCTAATCCTGAAAGTTTTGATGAAGCAAAAAAAGAATTCTGGAGAGCTATGGAAATAAAAGGAAAACAAGATGAATTCATCATTCTATTTCTTTGCAATAAAACAGATTTAGAGGAAAGCTCAAGTTTAGAGAAAATAATCAATCATCTAGAATTGTTCAAACTAGCGGAGAAGGAGAATGCTTCATTCCAATTCTTCAAAACAAGCATGAAAACAGGAGAAAACATAGATAACGCTCTAAACTGGATGAAGAACAATACAGGAAAATTAGCAGCTAAAAGATCAGTTAAACCTTTAATGTTTATGCTTGCAGATATTGAAGGATTTCCACTTCTTGAGTTAGACAAGATTGGGTTGAAAGAGGATCCTTCATTATTATCAGGATTTCTTTCGGCTATTGAAAGTTTTAGCCAACAGCTCTTCGGTAAAAAAGGTTTACTCCAGTACGTGATATCAGGAGATTATAAATATATCATAAAGACAGACTCTAAATTCATCTATTCAATGATCATTGACATTGATGCTTGTCAGGAAGAAGCTAGAAGACTGATAGATGTTATTTGTGATTATATTTCGAATCTTAATGAGTTTGGGATGATAGAAAGCGTTGTCACACAATTTCTGAATATTGATCCTTCTGAATATTCTTTCAAGCGAGGATTCTTATAATTTTGAAAAGAAAGACATAAAAGTATGAATCAAATTTCTACTTGAGAATAATGGTGCATCTATTTTTCAATCCAAAAACAATCGCTATTATTGGAGCTACAGCTGATCCTAGGAAATTTGGAAATGCAGTAACAGTTAATCTGTTGGAGAATGAGAATCTTCAAAGTGAGATTTTTCCTATAAATCCTAAATCAGATACAATTTTAGGTTTGAGAAGCTATCCAACAGTACTCGATGTCGAGAAGAACATTGATTTAGCTATAGTTTTAGTTCCTTCTAAAGTAGTTCCAAGTGTAATTGATCAATGTATAGAAAAGCAAGTCAATCGCATCATCATAATTTCAGCAGGTTTCGGAGAAATCAATGAGGATGGTAAAAGAATCGAAAAAGAAATAGCTAAGAAAAGTAAAGATGTAGGGATAAAGATAATTGGACCAAATTGTGTAGGAATTCAAAATATTGATATCAGTATGAATGCTTCTTTTGTTTTAACTCCAATTAAGGGGAATGTCTCAATGGTGACACAATCAGGTTCTTTTGGTGCAGCATGTCTTTATGAGATGTGGTGGCAAGGATTAGGTTTCTCAAAATTCGCCAATCTTGGGAATATGATTGATGTTAATCTGACTGATTTACTGGAGTATTTCATTGAAGATGAGAACACGAAAGTTGCTTGCATTTATCTGGAAAACGTTGTCGATGGACGAAATTTCTACAATAAACTAAAACAACTAACACTTAAGAAACCAACAGTTGTTCTGAAAGGAGGAAGAACAGCGGCAGGGATGAAAAGTGCAAGTAGTCATACAGGATCTATTGCAACTGATTACAAAACACTGAGAGCAGCTGTTAATCAAGCTGGTGCAACTTTGTGTGAAAATCTTATGGATTATATCGCAGCAATCAAAGCATTTTCTTTTCTTCCATTACCATCGAACAAAAAAATAGCTTTTTTCACTAATAGTGGAGGAAGTGCTGTACTTTTCAGTGATCATTTAGAAGAATTTGGACTTGAACTCGTTGAATTTAAAGAAGAGTTCAAGGAAATTATTGATCCTCATTTAATCCCTCTGGTCAAAAAAGTTAATCCTTTGGATATGATTGCAGGAGCTACTGGAGAACATTTCTATCACATCACTAAAGCGATGCTAGAAAATCCTGAAATAGGGATTGTTGTTCCTTGTGCAGTTATCCCAACTTTTCTGGAAATGACTCAAGATGAGCACTATAAAGCAGTAATAAAAGCCTGGAATGAATCTGGCAGGAAGAAACCTATTCTCCCTATTTTCTTGAGTGGGAATTTACTAGAACCGACAAAGAAAATAGCTGAAAAAGAAAAAGCACCTCTATTTCTTTCACCAAGAGAAGCTGCATTTGCTGCTAAAGTTTTAGTCGATCGAATGATGTTGATTCAAAAATAGGATTTTAATATCATTTCTTTAATTCTCTCAACATCATATGATTTTTGTGGGGCTAGCTCTTTTCTGTTTCTCAAAAAAGATTCTAGATCTTCTTCTTCTTTTATTAATCCCCTATCCATTAATTGCAATGTTGATAATAGTAAAGTTATACTGATTTTTTCTTTCAAGCATTCGTTAATAAGTGGAAGAGATTTCCTAAAAATCCCTTTCTCTGGATTATTGTCGGGATAAGACATCGTTATTTCAAAATGTATCTAATATTATTTAAAGATGTGTCAGACTGCAATTATACGTTGTAAGCTATAAATTTGATATTTTCAAAGTTGTAAAAAATTCGAGGGATATTAAGAAAATTACTACTTTTTTTCGAAGGTATAAATTAATTTGGTGCTTCTTGATCCTTCTTAGAATCTTTTCGTTTCCCAAAAAAGAAAGGATGTATTAAGAGATGATATAAACCAAATAAGCTAAAAATAATTAGATAGATAACACCCCAAATTTCTCTTGCCCAGTCACCAGTTCTTCTTTCAACAAATAGAAGTAAAAAGATAATTCCTGTTGAAACAGCAATCATAATCAAGCTAGCTAAAAGTGTGACTGTTATGACCTTTCTTTCTTGTGTTTTATCCTTTACTTTCATTGTTCTCAGCTACTTTACTAACTTCCTTTTCTTCAGTAATTGTGTTGCTAAAATCTAGTACATCTTTAATTGGTTTGGAAACAATTCTCGGTTTGAATAATTTGTAAAAAATTCTAACTCCTAATGCAATAATTGCTAAATCTATCAAAATTGCAACAACCCAAAATCCAGTGCTTTGAGAGATAGCAGCCAACCACAAAACACAAACAATTAATCCAACATATAAGGTACTAATTGCAGCTAGATATACTGGATGATGCTTTTGTGGAACTTTAATCATACCTATCACTTATTTATTGATTTTCACTCATCGTTTTTTAAAGGATGTTTATTGTTGAGCTCCTGTATCTCTGTTTTTCTCTTATGAATAAACATATTGACAAGTTTACCTGAAACATAGAATAAGACAACAAAGAAGACCCATCCAAAAAAGACCCAAATAGAATAAATACCTAAAGTATTCCATCTCTGAAGAGCAATTGCAAAGAAATTGAAAACCAGTACAGTTCCAAATAAGAGGATTGAGCAAATAAAAATAATCTTTCCAATTAAAGTCTGCTTTCTAAATCTAACAAAAGCTATCCAGGATTGTTTTCCTTGTTGGTCTTCGGAACTCATTGAGGTATGTATCATTTTGTAAAGGTAGTTATAAATTCTTCTTATTCGGTACAAGCAGAAAATCATTCAAAATCAATGTAATCTGTTTAACAATTCAAACAGAATCATTTGCTTCTCTAAAGAAAGAGAATCTTTGGAATGTGTTCGAATAGATAGTGATTCTAGTGCTTCAAACACCCAGTTTAATTCTGTTCGAAGAAGACTATAAGCTTCCAAAGCATCTAAACCTATTAGTTGGGAAGCAATACTTTCGAAGTATGTTGATGACCTTCCACCATATACGATTCCATCATCCAGATTAACTACTAGAAGCATATTAGAAGGTAGAAGTCCTTTAACGTCATTTGTTCCAATTATGTCAAAGCCTTTCTCGAATTTGAAAGACCATAATTTGATATTTAGTAGCTTGGTTGGTGATAAAAGTCTTAAAGAATGAATCATTGATTCAACTAGATTTCTATTGCCATTTATCACAATGGGTATACCTACTACTACAGCATAGAGAACCTTGTCAAAACCTTCAGGTAGAATTCTGGTAATAACTTCAAAGGAAAGAAAATCTTTAGTTCCTTCTAAAACTCGATCTTTTGCAACATTTTTCAATTTAATTAGGGAATCATAATCTTGAAGATCAGTTTTTTCAAAGATATTGATCATATTCTTCTGAATGTTTGAAAGATATTCAGCCAAGCAAGCTTTGATTTCAACAGAAATCTCTTTTTCGAATTTGATAGCTTGAAAAATACTGAAATTAAGCTTTTGTTGAACTTTTTTAAATTCTGCTAGGAGTATTGGAAGAATGCTTCCATCGAAGGGTCCATCTATATCCACTAAAAGAGCAACTATAAGTTCATTTTCAATATAAAAATAGAGTATTTTTCCTTCGAATTCAATTTCTCTGGGAAAAGAACAGATGACTTCAGAAGATAGAGTGACAATTGCACTTATCAGACCAGTAACTAAAGCATTATCGTGAATCCTTTTTTCACTAAAGCTCTCATACTGATAAAGCAATTCCCCATTTCTTGTTGTGATTAGTATTTTCACTCTATTCTCACTTCTGTCTAGATTGGGAGTATTATCTAACGCACTATGTCGTAAACTAAAGACCTCTAACCATTTTTAAATCTAAATAGTACGCAGATATGAAACCCTGGTTGAACCAAATAAACATTCTTTGAAACTAAATATAAATCATATGTAGAAGGCAAAGGAATGAACCAATGAAAAACATAGGAAAATCCCGACAAAAATCAAGAGATTTTTGAGAACACTAGAATGGGAATCTAGCAAAGACATAGAAGAATAAGAAGAAAAGAAATGGGATTCCTAGGAAGAATAGAATCAACAGAATCTTAACAAAACCTGGCATTCCTCGCCTTTGGGGGGGATTATAGGGATTTGGTTGTCCGGGTACTGCATCATATGGACCTGATATACTCGATTGATTGCTTGAAACTTGAGTTTGTTGATAAGGTTGATACTGTGTTGATCGTGAATCTGCTCTTTGTCTCTGGATTGATTTAGGTTTGTCTTCAAAAGATTGACCACAGTTTTCACAGAAAACGTTGTTAGAAACATTTTTTGCCCCACAATAAGTGCAGTATATTTTTTCACTCATATTATTCTCAAACATAGAACAAATACAGAAATATATAAAATAATCTTTATGACTCAAAATTGAGAGATAAAAAAAGAGTAGAGGATAAGAGTGAATTGGTTTATTATTACTACTAATAATTGCAATCTCTTCTGCAGATATTGTCAGAACGAACCACACCCTTACCTACCGATAAAACCTTCTTGGAATGTTGAAGAACTCAAGAAATTTATCAGCAATGATGAAGATCCCATTATTTCATTCTATGGAGGAGAACCATTACTTAACATTGAAAATATCCAAGAAGTGATGGATAATGTTCCAGTAGAACATTACACTATTCAAACAAATGGTTTACTCCTACACAAACTTCCTCTAGAAAATCTGAAGAAGCTATCGACTATTCTCATTTCTCTTGATGGAGATGAAGAAATCACAGATCAGAATAGAGGAAAAGGCATATACAGAAAGATCATCAAGAACATAAAGGATATCCGTTTAAGAGGTTTTAGAGGAGATCTAATTGCAAGAATGGCTGTTTCTGAATCCTCGGATATTTACAATAATGTTCTCCATTTACTAAACTCCAAAGAATTGACTTTCGATCATGTTCATTGGCAAATAGATTGTCAATGGGATGAAGGAATTGAATCAAGGTGGAAGAATTTCCAAGGTTGGTTAGAGGGATATAACAAGGGAATATCGAAACTAGTTGAGTACTGGTTAGATGAAATGAAAAAAGGAGAGACAAGAGGGATTGTTCCATTTTTAGGTATATTCAAAAATATCCTCAAGGAAACAAAAACTTCATTACCTTGTGGTGCAGGCCTAGATAGCTTTGCAATTCGAACCGATGGAAAAATAACTTTCTGTCCATTACCTCCCGAGTACGAAAAATCTGTAGTTGGAGACATACAAACTTCCACACCTTCATCTGTCATGAATTCGGCGTTGATTACTGAACCATGTATAGAGTGTGAAGTTTTTGACCTATGCGGTGGTAGATGCCTTTTTGCGAATTTATACAAACTCTGGGGAAAAGAAGGATTTGGTTTAGTATGCAGAACAGTCAAACATTTGATCAAAGAACTGAAAGGG
Organism: Candidatus Heimdallarchaeota archaeon; assembly: GCA_023136245.1. Lineage (GTDB taxonomy): Archaea > Asgardarchaeota > Heimdallarchaeia > Heimdallarchaeales > Heimdallarchaeaceae > UBA460. Next base: position 1,206 of record JAGLRO010000014.1, on the reverse strand, counting down.
ATAAAAGAAGAAGTTGTATATTTAATAGAAAATGGAATCATCAATCCTGACGATTTGGATTATCCTAATTATAACAACACAACAGAAATTATTCCTTAAATCATGCTACCCAAAGTGAATCTACAATGGTCTGACCATTCTCAACAAACTTCCTCAATATACCTTTCCTTTCTAATCCATCAACAGTTTCTTGGACATTTTGAGGAACTTCTTGAAGCTGCTCAGATAAAGCTTTCAGAGCAATGCCACCTCTGCGATGTTCTTTTAGAGCAATTAGTAGTATTTCTCTTTCATGAGAAGGTAACTTCAGAACAGCCGTCATTTCGAAATATTCAGGTTCGATTTGATTTTCAATAATATCATGTAATTGTGAAGATAATTTCGATAAAGTTTCTTTGTTGAAATCATTAATATCAAAAATCCAGTTACTAAATCTCGAAATTAACTCGTTTACTTTTTCCAAATTATCATTGTACTTTTGATAATTACTTTGAGAGAGAATAAAATACAAAATAACAGGGATTCTAGAACCCATTTCATCTTCTATAGGAATAAAAACTGGAATAATCCATCTCTTTTCTTCCTCTTCATAAATAGGATCTAAGAATTGGTTAATATCTTTATCAGGTAATAGAAAGTATTTTTCAACAAATTCCTCAGTATAAGAATCAAGCTTGAATTGAATGGAAGAAACCGGTTTAACTGTGGAATAATTCATAAGATAATTGCCTTTTTCTTCTCTATATCCAACAAGGTTGAAAACTAATCCTTCAGAGATTGATTTATGAACACGTTGAATAGTTATTCGAAGCCGTGAGGGAAGATGTTTGTCAGGTAAGGAACTTCTCACATAACCAACAGTTATATGACGAGTAGTGGAAACTTTCTTATCAAAGGGATAAGCAGTATCGTTATCAAGAAGTTGAATGAAACCCTCAATTTTATCACCTTCATCAACAAAAGAAACCCACTTAGGGATAGTCACACGATTAGAAGAGGTGACTGCTGATTCGAAAGTTAAAGGTAATTTCATTATTTGTTCCTACTTGGGTTAGATACATTCAATTAATGAGGTTTAAAGATAAAAATATTTGTGAAACATCATGTTGCTGATTCTTTCTCATTCTCTGATTGCTTTGGAGGTTCAAAACCTTTACTAATAGGTTTGATTCTTCTTCTTTCAAAAAATCTCTTTTCTGCTAGATA
>JAGLRO010000139.1 GCA_023136245.1 Candidatus Heimdallarchaeota archaeon | reverse complement strand
TAGTAGGTGTAATTGCAGAGAAAGAAGATAAAGAAATTAGAATTGAAGCTAAGAAAGGAGTTCTTCTTGCTGCCGGAGGATTCCCATTCAATTTGGAAATGAGGGAAAAATATCAACCACACCCAACTTCTATTGAATGGTCTTCAGCATCTCCTGGAAATACTGGAGATGCAATTTTAGCAGGTATTAAAATCGGTGCTAAAGTTGATTTGATGGATGATGCTTGGTGGGGTCCATCATCAGTTCCACCAGAAGAACCTGTCTTCTTTCACGTAGGAGAACGCGCGTATCCTGGAGGAATAATGGTTAATAAAGAAGGTAATCGATTTACAAATGAAGCTGCTAGCTATGTTGTAGTAGTTCACGATATATATGAAAAACATTCAGAAGAAAATCCTCATATCCCTTGTTACTTTATATTTGATCAAAGATTTAAAGACAAATATATGTTCGGTTTAGCTTTTCCTGGGATGAAATTTCCGCAGAAATATTATGATACTGGCTATGTGAAAAAAGCTGATACTATTGCTCAGCTAGCAAAAAGTATTGGTGTAAATACAAAAAATTTGGAAAAAACAATAGAGCGATTTAATGAATATGCATTATCTGGAAAGGATTCCGATTTTGGTAAAGGAGATAGTGCCTATGATAATTTCTATGGAGATCCAAAGGTTAAACCAAATCCGAATTTATTCCCACTGATGAAACAACCATATTATGCTGTTGAGTTTTATCCTGGAGATTTAGGCACAAAGGGTGGATTGGTAACTAATGAACATTCTCAAGTCTTAAAGAAAGATGGAAGTATAATAGAAGGATTGTATGCTACTGGAAATACTATGGCTTCTGTTATGGGAAATACGTATCCAGGACCTGGTTCACCAGTCTGTTCAACAATGACATTTGGATATATAGCTGCACAACACATAATTGAAAATAACTAGAAAATATAAACGAATTCTAGTTTTCTTTTTTCCTTTCTTTTTATTAGAAAATTATGAAGCTTGGTGAACACGCTTTTCGCATTTTCTTTACTGTGAATAACTAGTTATTATAAGAATCTTTTTTCTATATCTTTAATTGCATCTTTTAGAATAATAGTTACTTCTTCTGCCATTTTATCTAGTTCTTTGCTTTTGACAATACTCATCGCTTCTTTTGGATTCATTGCTGAAACAACGATTTTACCATCTTCATTCTCATAAATCAAGAAATTACATGGAAGAAGAGCTCCAACTTCAGGTACTAAGATGATTGCTTTGTGGGCGTATGGAGGATTACAAGCACCTAGTATTTTATATGGTCGTATATCTGCTCCAATCTTTTTCTTTAAAACATCTTTTGCATCAATTTCTGTTAATACTCCAAAGCCATATTCTGCTAAAACTTCTTTTGTTACGTTCTCAACCTCTTTAAACTTATCATAACCGACATCTAGTTCTGTTGAAATTACAATTGACATGGTTGACAATTGATAATTGAACAAATAAATATTTACCTTTGAAGAAATACAATTTTTTCATTTAAGAGCTTCAGGAATGTTTATTCTTATGTATTCCATTGATTGAATCGCTTCTTCGAAATTAAGTTCATAGACCAAAGGACCTTTGAAATCCTTTTCTAGCAATTTAAGTAACAATTCTCTTACTGGTAAATCATACTCTCCTAATGGTTTGTGATCAATTTTGGGATATTTACCATCATGGAAGTGCAATTCGACAATTCGATCAAAGTATGTTTCTACAAATTCAATAACACTCATCTCCCCTGAATATCCTGCTAACAAATGATATAGCAAGTAAAGGCGCTCCTGTCCACATGAAAATCTTTCGTCTACCCCATTTTGATTCAGGTAAAATATCAGAAATATAACCAAAAATAAAACCTGAAAAAGCTATTACAAATTTACCCACGGCATTACCTATTGCGTTTAAATTCTGATCAAGCAAGAAATGATTTGCATAAATATAAACTAATGCTATTGTAACAACTTGCATAAATATTGAAGACCCAAATTTGCATATACCAAAATATATTCTCTGTTTTGTAGTTAGCTTTCTCATACTACCACTAGAATAGGTTCTACTAATGGTAAAGAGAAATATCTAATATTAGAAACTTACGTGAAAAAAGAGAACAAAGAGATAAAAGAGATTTATCTCATTTTATCTGTGTAATAATAATTTGGTTTGTATGTTAATGGCCATTCAGGTTCATTATCCAAAACTATGTCTATCTGATTTAATATGTCATTTGACAAGGTTACATCAGATGCTTTTACATTCTCATTAACGTGTTCTGGTTTAGTAGCTCCTATAATTGCACATGAAATTTCTGGTCTTCGTAAAATCCATGCAAGAGCTAGTTGGCCTATTGTAATATCTATTGACTTAGCTATTTCGGTCAATTTCTTTACTTTTTCAATATTCTCTTCAGTAATTCTTTTCTTTAGCATTTCTGATTTAAATGCTCTACTATCTTCTGGAATACCTTCGTTATATTTACCTGTTAACAAACCTTGAGCAAGTGGTGACCAAACTGTAAATCCCATTCCATGAGTTTTCGCAACAGACATAATTTCCATTTCAATATGTCTGAAAAGCATATTATAAAGAGGTTGTTCAACTATTGGTTTATGCGCTCTTAGATCCTTAGCAAGAGCATTTGCTCTTTCAAGTTGAGCAGCTGTCCAAGCTGAAGTTCCCCAATATCGAACTTTACCAGCTCTTATCAAATCATCGAGAATTTCAACTGTTTCTCTTAATGGTGTCATGTAGTCATATCTGTGCATGAAATATATGTCAATATAATCCATATTCAAGCGTTTTAATGTTCCCTCTATTGCATTAGATATGTTCTTTCGACCAAGCCCCCAATTATTAATGCCTTCACTCATTGGCCAGAAGACCTTACTGGAAATAACAAGATCTTTTCTGTCATATGTTTCATCACTGAGAAAATCTGCTATTATTTTTTCTGCTCCTCCCTTTTCATAAATTTCAGCAGAATCAATGAAGTTTATTCCACTCTCAATTGCTGCAGCTAAACATTTTTTGGCCATTTCATCTTCAACCGTACCACCATAAGTTATCCATGTTCCTATTGAAATTTCGCTGATTTTTAATCCTGATTTTCCTACTTTTCTATATTTCATTTTTATCCTCCGAACAAAACATGATCTCTTTCTGAATTGAATATCAATTCTCTGATTTTAAATAATGCGGATTTGCCAAAATCTGTTTTACATATCTCTTCTTTTGGTCTATAGAGCTCTTCTTTAACAATATGTCCAACCATAGTTTTTCGAAAGAGACTTATACAAACACTATTTCTCTGAAATGATTTATTTCATCAACAGACATTCTATTGGGGTATTCGAATTTCTTGATATATGTTTGAAATCTTTCATTCATTGTTTTGTTCTCTATCAAGTAATCATTTCTCTCTTCTGGAAAAATAACTGTTAGTAAATAATATTGTTTATCCTCCATTCTAGGGTCTCCTTCAGCATCATCTTTTCCCCAGAATGAGAAAATTATTACATTGTGACCAGGTAAAGACGGTGATGGAACAGGACCATAAACACCTGTTTCATACCTTTGACCTTGTCCAATGGTTACGTAACAATATCCAATAAATTCATCTAGATTAATCTTTAAAGATCCAAAATCATCCTTAATTAATAATTCATCACTTTCAATTCCAAATCTGAATAAAGCTACTCCTACGTCTTTTGAATATGCAAGGTCCATTTTATGCTTCAAGTTTCTTCTATGTTTTATGATAGGAAAGTATATCGTGATAAACCCGATTATTCCAATAAACAAGATTACTCCTGAAGTGATTGTGCTAATTAAAATTTTGTTTCGAGAAGAACCTAGTTCTAAAGGAGGTATTGCAGGTTCTAGCAAAGGAAAAATATCATAAGAGTATGGTATGCCCTCGATTAAATAATTTCCAACACCTATATAATTTGACCAGAAGTTTCCTTCCTCTGTTTCTTTTTCATACCAAGTATTGTTTACTCCTTCTCTGGAAAATGCTTGGCTGATTCCCCCTTGATTATTGTCAATGAAGTTATTATGGTGTATAACATTGTGGTTTGATTCATTTACAAACACACCATATCCAGTATTTAGTTTGATATAGTTATATGAAATGATACTATTATTTGTTTGATCGAATTTTATTCCCCTACCACTATTCTTAGTAATAGAATTGTTAAAAATACGAGATTTAAGATTGCCTTGCAAATGGATTCCAATCATATTTTCTGAGAAGTTATTTGCTTGAATTCTAATATTATCTGAATCCTTGCAAAAGAGACCAGCATTCAGGTTTTTTTCTAGTATATTTGCTTGTATAATAACACTTGCATCACTTTGGGAAATTAGACCATTTTCTGAATTATTGAAAAAGAGATTATTTCTTATTTCTGTGTCTCTAGCATTGAATAGTTCCAAACCGTTTTTATTATCAAAACATGTATTATTTTCAACTATAGCACTTTCGATATAATTTAATGAGATTCCATTCTTTTTGCTAGAAAAACAAAGATTGTTTCTAACTAGGAGATTATCTGAGAAAATGGCAGAGATTCCACCCTCTCCACTACTAAATACTTTATTATCGGATATTACAACGTCTGATGTAAATCTCACATTGATACCGTAAAGATTGTTATTGATACATGTGTTGTTAATTATTCTGACAGTTCCTTCTGCTGTATAGAAAATCCAGATTCCAACATCAATTGCATCTATCAAACAATTCTGAATAACAAAATATTTACTAGTACCTGTTATGTTTACTCCACACAGATACTCAGATGTTGTAATATTATAATTCTCGATACGATAAGGATCTTCCGATGTACCGGAACCAGGAAAAATGAGGAAATCACTATCTCTTGTTATGATTATTGGTTCACTCTGAATCAAATCAAAATTTAAATCTTCCAAAACAAATGCATCTGTTGTCTTCAGTAATGATTGTTTGTTTTCTGCTTGCGGAATTAAAGCATTAAGAAGAATCACATTGAAAATTAGTGTACAAAGTATTATAGTTTTGAAGTTTTTCAATGCTATCCCCGCTAATTAACTGTATAGCCTTAAACGTTTATTAAATACTACTATATACTTCAGGGCTTCCATCACAGGAAGTTTATACGCAAGCAAAAATTCTTAAAATATAAATTTCAATCATATAAATGTGTAATATTATGAATTCTGAAACTGATATTGTGACGTATTTTGAAACTGCTCGTGAGCCATTACCTCTCAACTTTATTGCTAAGGGAGTTATGGGTACAGAAACCATTATTGCAGCAATAAATCCTCGTGCTACAGAAGAAGTTATTCAAGGCATTTTAAGAGCAGCTAAGAAAACACTCTCTGTTGTGATTTTTGAGTTAGCACTAAGTGAAATGTCACTCAGTGGTGGTTATACGGGGTATACTCCACAAAAATTTGCTGACCGATGCAAATCTGCAGCAGAAAAAGAGAAATGGTTTGCATATGCACTACATGCAGATCATATAACTGTAAAGAAAGGTACAGAAGAAGAAATGATAAAAGTGAAGGATGAGATTGAAGCACGTGTTCAAGCAGGATTTACAGGATTCGCAATTGACACGTCTTTTCTTTTTAAAAGAGAAGAGAAAACTATAGAGGGGCAATTAGGTAAGATTATATCAAAAGGTCTAATCCTATTTGATTTTCTTAAGGAAAAGATGGGTGACAAACCATATGGTCTAGAAGGTGAGGTAGGAGAAATTGGGATTACAGAGTTTACATCAGTAGAAGAAGCTGTCCACTATGTCAATTCTTTAGCAGAAAATGGAGTTGTCATCGACTATCTTGCAATTGCAAATGGTTCTAAACATGGAGTTAGTGTTGATGCTAATGGCGATGTAGTACCTCAGTTAGGAATCAATGTTCAAAGAACAATAGAGATTATAGATGAATTCAAAAAATTGAATTACGATACTAGGATAGCACAACATGGAATAACTGGAACTCCCATAGAAGTTATTGCTTCAACTTTTCCACATAGTAATATTGCAAAAGGAAATATAGGTACCTTTTGGCAGAGGTTAGTTTTCAAAATTCTTGAGAAATATGAGCCTGAATTATATGCAAGGATAAGAAGATGGGTGTTAGAAACATATGGAACCAAGGATGTTGATGATCATACTACTTTTGCTAAAAATTCAAAGTTTGCATGGAAGGAATTCTTCAATGAAGTAGAAAACATCAGTATTGATGCTAAAGAAGCAATAATATCCAAAGCTGAAATCGATATGTTAGAATTCATTAATGCACTTAAAATGAATAACACTGCAATTTCATGCCATAAATATATATTAGACAATAATCTAGATGATAATTATTAGGGTCTGAAAAAAATGACTATTTCAAAGTATCACACTCTTGATTCTTACCTCGATGATGTTCAGCCTGAAGAACTAAGAAATCTCCTGAGTGAACTCATTTCGATATGTTTAGATGTTCCGAAACAAATGCTCACGTTTTTACTCGGTGAATCTGATTATTCTGGTAGCATTAATGTTTCAGGTGATGAGCAATTAAGCCTTGATATTGCAACTCAGGAATTATTTCTTCAAAAAGTGCCTGATCATCTTTACTCCCTTCTCCTTGGAGAGGAAACTGATGAAAACAACATCAAACGAGGAACAGGTGAATTCATCATTTTAGGCGATTTTATCGACGGATCATCAATAATACGCTGTAGAAGCCCTGGTGCTATAATCAATGTAATTGATAAGAAGGGTTATACAGTTGCAGCGCTAACAATAAGTTTTACTTTATTCATGCGATTTGATCTGGCAACAGATATTGGTTTCATTCAATTTGTGTATGATGGAACATCATTCCGCGTTTTAAGAGATTCTTTAGACATAAGCCCAAGTAAGAATCCTATATTTGGTATTGGTGGAAAATCCAAAGATTACACTCCAAGACAGAAGATTTTCGTAAAAGAATTAGACATAAAAGGTAAAATCAGATATGGTGGGTGCTTAGTACAAGACATGAATAATGTCTTCGAAAAAACAGGTGTATTCGGTTATTTTGCTCCTAAGTTACGATTTGTTTATGAGATAGTTCCTTATCTGTACCTTTTATCTAAAATTAATGGAACTGGATTCTACATAACTACTAATGGAAAAGAGATTAGAGCTGATGAGCTCAAACCTCTTGATGTCAGTAAACTAACAGACATGGATTATCTTCATCAGAGAGTAGGTTTTGTTGGCGGGTCAAAGGATTTAATTGAACTATGGTTCAATATTGAAGACAAATAAGTTAAGTTCATCTAATCCAGCTTCGATTTTTTTTGACGGAACATCATCCTTTTAAGGTAAAACTTTAAATTTAATAAACGTAATATGTATTAGCAATACGTATGATTTATTTAGGTGATTGTATTTGGTGAAAACTACAATAAGTTTAATCAAAGCAGATATAGGATCTAGTCCTGGACATGTAACTGTCTATGAACCTCTTATGGTTAAAGCTGAAGAATTAATGCAAGAAGCTAAGGATGAAAATAAAATAATAGATTTCATTGTTTTTAACGCTGGAGATGATACTGAACTACTAATGACTCATCAGAAAGGAGTAGATAATGAAGAAATTCACAAATTAGCATGGGATATTTTCATGCAACTCGGAAAAGAAGCTCGAGAAATTGGACTATACGGAGCTGGTCAAGATTTACTGAAAGATGCATTCTCTGGAAATATTAAGGGAATGGGACCTGGTTGTGCAGAAATAGAAATAGAGGAAAGACCTGCTGAACCAATACTTGTTTTTGCTATGGATAAAACAGAACCTGGAGCTTTCAATTATCCAATTTTTCAGATGTTTGCAAATCCATTTAACACTGCAGGTCTAATTATCGATCCAAAATTACATGATGGATTCAGATTTTCTGTTATGGATATTTATAAAAACCAATTTGTTGATTTAAAATGTCCTGAAGAGATGTATGATTTGTTAGCTCTTATTGGAGCTCCTGGTCAATATGTAGTTAAGTATGTGGATAGCAAAGATACTAATCTAGGAAGAGCAGCTGCAGTTTCTACAGATAAATTGGCATTAATTGCAGGTAAATATGTAGGAAAAGATGACCCTGTTGCAATAGTAAGAAGCCAAAGTGGCTTTCCTGCTGTTGGTGAAATTGTGGAGGCTTTCACTCTAGGACATATGGTTTCAGGATGGATGCGAGGGTCTCATAGAGGACCACTAATGCCTGTTTCTTTAGATTTTAGTCAATGTGTTCGTTTTGATGGACCACCAAGAGTTGTAGGCCTAGGTTTCCAACTAAAAAATGGTCAGTTTAAAGGTGGTGTTGATCTATTTGACGATCCTTCATTTGATTTAACAAGAGCTAGAGTCAATGAAATTGCAGAATATATTAGACGACATGGACCTTTCGAACCTAGTAGATTACCGTTAAGTGAAATGGAGTATACAACACTACCAGGAGTGCTTAAAAAACTACAAGATAGATTTCATGATTAGGGTAATCTTATTCTCATTCTTCTTTTTCTTTTTCTTTTTCTTCTTCCGCTTCATCAAGAACTTCTTCAATTGAGTCAAATTCCTTCCTTATCTCTTCACTCAATTCCTCTACTTCATCTTCCATTTCTCTTAATTCTTCTTCAATACCTTTTTCCAATTCACTTATTTCATCCTCAATTTCCCTCATCTCCTCTTCTAAATCTCCCTCAATTTTTTCCAGTTCTTCACTAGTTGCTTCTTCTATTGTTTCTTCAAAAATTTCTTCAAGTTTCTTAATATCTACTTCAATGCTTTTGCTGTCTTCTTCCAATTGTTCTTCAAGTGTTTCTTTAAGCTCTAGTTCTTCTTCTTCTTTCATTTTTTTAACTCGGATTTCTTTCTCACTTATTAAATTATAAACGAAAGTTCTAATTGGATCAAACAACGGTTTATAGATGTTAGGATCAAAATCATCATTATGAACACAGAGATTATCTATTACTAGACTATCTATTTCAAGATCGAAAATGAGTGGATAAAATCTACACCCTTGGGGGCGATTATCATAAATACTACAAAGCTTATCATCAAGGAAGAAACAATGCCCATCTACATTTTCTAATACCATGAATCCTTCTTTTTCTTTCAAAAAGTCATCTATCTCAAAACCTAATTTCTCTATTCTTGTTATGTCCTTTTCTGCGAGTGCCATTTCTGTATCTAGGCAGCACTCATAACAATCAGAAGTATATGGACAATAAAATTCAGGAAGAGGGGATAACATATAAATTACCTTTTTACTCTTTCACTTTTTCAAGTATTTTGTTTATTTTCCCTTTAAATTCATCTTTAATCTGATGTATAGAATCATCATCATCTGCTTCAATTGTCATACGAATTATAGGGGATGTATTTGAAGGTCTGATTAATACCCAACCATTTTCTAGGTTTACTCTCACACCATCCAAGGTATTTAGATTCTTGTGCTCCTTCGATAATTCCATTTTCAAAGCTTCAACAACATCAAATTTGATTTGATCTTCACAATCTATTTCTTCTTTGTACAGAGGATAGGTTGGAATCTTTTCTACCAAATTTGACAGTGTATTTTCCTCTCTATTAAGTATTTCTGCAATTTTCAAAGGCGTGACCAGTGCATCATCAAACAAAAAGTACTCTGGGATAATTATATGCCCACTAGATTCAATACCTAAAGGTGATTTTTCTAATTTTGCTTCTATTGTAAGAAAAGTATGTCCTACTGGTATTTGCTTTATCTTGTAACCAAGGGGTCTCAACTGTTCTCCTATCGCTTTAGAACATTCAACATTTACAATAACAGTTCCAGATTTTTTACTTAATCCATATTTCCCAATAATAATCCCAGTTTCATCTGCTGAAAGCACTTTTCCCAAATTATCAACTATTACAGCTCTATCACCATCTCCATCAAACGCTACTCCAAAATCACAAGAGTGATTCTTAACAGTAGCTACAAGTTCTCCTAGATTTTTTGGTTTTGGATCAGAAGGTCGTCCTGAGAAAGTTGGGTCTGTATCACAAAATATTGGGATAACATCAAGTCCGAGAGCTTCAAAAACATCTGGAGCTGATAAAGTAGTGCTACCTCCACCACAATCTAATGCCACTTTGATCTTTTTAGTAAATCTGAATTTATTGACAAAAAAATCTTTGTATTTTACTTTTGAATCAATATATTTTACTTTACCTAAATCTTCCCAAGAGACTGTAATGCAGTCATTATCTATAGCTAAATCTCTGATTGAAAGTAATTCTTCTTCAGAAAATCCAACACCATCTGAATGATAGAATTTGATGCCATTCCATTCAGGTGGAAGATGACTTGCTGTAATAAAAGCTATGGAATCTTTTTTCATTTCCCATCCTGTGAACAACGTTTGACCAAAAGCACTAGTACCAACATATGTAACATTTACACCTGTTGACAAAATACCTGCTATCAGTGAATATGCTAGAGGAATACTTGAATTACGTATGTCATTTCCAATAACAACTTCCTTCCCTCCTTGGATTCTACGAACAAAAGTACCAAAAGCAGCACCAATTTGGTACATTATCGGTGGAGAAATATCTTCATTATAAAGACCTCGAATATCATATGCTCGAAAGATATGTGGAGATATATTTTGACTCATTACAAAAAGAATGATATTGTTGTATAAAAATATGATTACTTTGTGCGAAAATCAATATTAAACTGATTTCACATAAATCTTTTAATTAAGCTCATTAGGAAACAACTATGCATTATTCTATTGTATATATTTTGATATTCTTAAGTTCGTACACTTTTGGATCTATCCCTTTTAGTTGGATAATAACAAAAATAAAAACAGGTGAAGATCTTAGGAAAATTGGTTCAGGAAATGTTGGTGGAAGAAATGTATATCGAGCAACAAAGTCAAAATTCTGGGCGTTTTTCGCAGGTATATTGGATGTTTCTAGATCATTGATTGCGATTATTGTCCCTTATTTTCTCACAAAAAACCTTTACTTTGCAAATATTGATACACCTGTTCAAATGTTCATCTGGACTGATGTGCAGTTACTCACTGGTTTTGCCCTTACAATAGCTGGTATAGGTAGTATTCTAGGACATAATTGGCCAATATACTTACTATCTAGTGGAGGTAGAGGAATTACCGTTGTAATCGGTTCTATGATTTTTGCAAATCCTTTACTATTGCTATTTTGGGCTGTTCTATGGCCATTTGTGATTACAATAATCGGATATTCTTCGATAACCTACATTGTAACCACTTTGTTAGTTGGGATCATAGCACTCTTTATACCACCGGCAATACTTATGCCTTGGGCACCACATAATCTCGGTTTAGCTTTACTTCTTTTTGCAATTGCTATAATTATGGTAACAAGACAAACAGATAATTTCAGAAAGATACGAACTGGTGAAGCAAAAAAAATGAACATTTTAAAAGTTCTCAGAGGTAAAGGTAAACTCTCTGATGAGGCACTAAAATAATAGAAGTAAGTTTAGAACTTTCTTCTTTTTTTTTTACTACACGATTTTTTTAGCAGTTACAGTTATGCTTTGAATTGATTTGTTTATAATTTTCATTTCCTCCTCAGAATTCTTCAAGTCTTCGAAGAGTGTGCCTTCTAGAGTTTCTTCTACTGTTAGTATTTCAATTGGATATCCAGATTTGTCTGTTACTTCGATTTCAGTGAAACCTGCATTTTTAATATACTCGATATATTTATGTCTTAATTCCGCTCCTGCAATACATCCAGCTAGATATGCTTCATTTTTTACTATCGATTCTGGAAGTGATCGGAGAAGAACTAAGTCTGATATTGCAATCCTTCCTCCTGGTTTTAAAATTCGAAATGCTTCATTGAATACTCTCTGTTTTTCAGGAGATAGATTAATGACACAATTGGATATTACAATATCTACTGTGCTATCTGCAACAGGTAGATTTTCAATTTCTCCAAGTCTGAATTCGACATTATCAAAGTTGTTCTTTTTGGCATTATCTCTTGCCAAATCAATCATGTCTGCAGTCATGTCCACACCAATCACTTTTCCAGAAGAACCTACTTTTTGAGCAGCAAGAAAACAATCAAGCCCTCCTCCAGCACCTAAATCAAGAACAACCTCGCCTTTTTTGAGTGAAGCAATAGCTGTTGGATTTCCACAACCTAGTCCCATATTTGATGCATCTGGAATACTATCCAATTCTTCAGAACTATAACCAATTACTTTACTTATATCTTTAGCACTAGTATCGGGTCCACAACAGGAAGAACCTCGTTTAGCTACTTTTCCATATCTGTCTCTAACTACTTTTTTGACTTTCTCTGATTCCATATTTCTCACTTTTATTTTTCGAATATGTTTTCCATTGTTGGTTTGAGCATGGTTTTCACCATGTCATCCATTTTATCAGCTTTGAATAAAGAAATACTTTTTAACTCACCCTTATCTCTCATGCCTACTACAACAAGTTTTTCTTTGTCCTTAATACCCATGTCATCTCTAAGACTTTTTGGAAGTACTATTTGACCCTTAGAATCTACATGAACCACTCCTTCAACGTGACAACAACTTAATCCATCTTCACCAGAAGGACAGCATAATTCTTCTGTTTTTTCTTTACTCATTATCTTCAAGTAACTTGAACTACTCACATATATAAATATTCCGAAAAATAAGAAAAATAGGAAAATTCCAACTTCACCTTATACAAATGCTTTTAATTCTGGATTTGAAATTCTTGTGATGAAAAAAGCTATTCTTATAACAGGGACACCTGGAACTGGTAAGACAGTAATCTCAAAGTTGCTACACGGTGAAGGATTCCCATTTGTCGAAGTAGGTAGACTAGTTAAAGATGATGGGCTCTACGAGTATTTCGATGAAGTGAGTGATAGCTATGTTGTGAATGATGAATTACTAAACAGCAAATTGATCGAATTATTGGAAAAAAATATTTCCTCTTTTCCCTTAGTAATTGATGGACACGTTGTAACACTCCAGCCTGAATATGTGTTACATTGTATTGTTCTCAGATGTTCGATAAGGCATTTACGTGAAAGATTGGAGGAAAGGGATTATTCAGAATCCAAAATAGATGAAAATGTTGAGGCTGAAATAATGGAGGTTTTACTTACTGAAATGTTAGAGTTGTATGGACCTGAAAGAGTAAGCGTTATTCAAAACGATAATTCAGTTGAGGATACCTTCAAACAAATTTTAATGGAATTGAAAACGGTAGTGGATAAATAAATCAAATTATCCACTTATTCTTATGGATAAGATACCTCTTCTATCTTTTATAACTGAAACAGCTTCATTTGGAGCTACAATTGTGAAACTTTTGTTTTTATTTCCCTTTCCAAATAGTTTAGACCATTTGAAATCGTCTCCACCTTCAAATGAGAACAATTTGATACCTATGAAGTCTTTGTAATCAATTTCTCCCATTGTTCGTTGAATAAGAGTTAGTTCTTCAGTATGGGTAAGACCTGATTCTAGAATTAGTATTGTATTCCTCATAACTTTAGATAATATGTATCTCACTTTTTCATCTGATGAAAGATCATGTGTTTCATTATAGGGTATGAAATCTACTCTGTACTTCATTTTCATTTCACCTTCCTTGCCATTTGAGCTATTGTGTTATATAGCGTTTCTATCCCATCTCCTTGTAGTGCTGAAACTGGTACAACTATATAGTCTTCGAATGCATCTCTTACCACTCTGACATCCGCATCTGGTAAGTCGATTTTATTTGGTACTAAAATGAAAGGTTTCTTTTGATGCTCTAGATTCCCAATTATCGTAAAGTTTACCTGATCAAATGGTGATTTTGCAGCATCAATAATGACTAGAGCTACGTCTACATTTTCGAGAAACTTTATTGCATCTACAATTCCACGTGTCGCCTCCTTTGCTCTTTGCATTGCTTCGCTAGCTGAGAGTCCATGTCTCATGAAATCCTTCGGATTAATTGAAGATGCTATTCCTGGCATATCAATGAGAGTTAAATCTAATTTTGTGTTTTTTGACGAAAAATTTACTTTTTCTAATTTTTGAATCATCCTTGTTTCATGAGGAATTTCACTTACTACACCTACTTCTTCTCCTGCCCAATCCATTCCTATTTTGTTGGCTAGTGTTGTTTTACCTGCATTCACTTCACCATAGAATCCTAAGTTAATTGATTTTGGTTTTGATTTTAACCACAATCTCCAAGACAATCATTTCACCTTTATCAAATAAACTCAAAAGTTACCTTAAAACGAAATAATATCGTAATCACACGCTGGTATTACGTAGATAATGAATTTCTTGAGAAAAGCGAAAACAGATTATTACAGCTAATCAGGAAACACAAGTTAGAGATCGAAATTTCTATGCTAAATGTGGTGCTGAAATCCTTCTTGATGTAAAGAATTGTTTAATTTGTTTGACACCTATTGAAACAAATTAATATTTTTACAATAAGCACTTCATCTGTTTTGGTGTATTTGATAGTCTTATTGAACCTTCTTTTGTTACTATACAATCATCCTCTAATCGGACACCAAATTTACCTGAGAAATACAATCCTGGTTCAACAGTTAGTACTGAATTTTCCAATAGTGGTTTTGCAGGAATCTCTGGCGTTCCCTTTCTTATACCATTTCCTACGTCATGAGTTTCTATACCTATAGGATGTCCAGTTGAGTGTATGTATAACTTTTCGTGATCATAACCAAATTCTTCAAATGTATCTCTAACTGCTTGTTCAACCTCTGAAGCCAAAACTCCTGCTTTTATTTTTGAATATGCAGCTTCTTTTGCATGATCAACGGCTTCATAAACTCTTGAAACTTCTTCTGGTGGATTTCTTCCAATCCAATAGGTGTGGGTAATATCAGATTGTGCCCAATTGTAAGTTACACCGTAATCAATTAGAAGAACTTGATTTTCTTGTATCTTTGTTTCTCCTGGTTTATGATGAGGTATAGCTGCATGAGGTCCAGAAGCTACTATCGCTTCAAATGCAACACCTCCTCTCTTATTACATTCAAACCCGATTATTGCTGCAAGTTCCTTTTCTGTCATTCCTGGTTTAATAATTGGCTCTATTTTTTCTTCCATAAGTTCTTCTGCTAATTTTGCAGCTCTTTTGTGATTCTCTCTTTCCTTTTGTGTTTTCACAGCTCTTATGTCAAAAATAATGTCTTTTGATGAAATGTAGTCTAAATTTTCGTTAACACTTGTTAGAGCAT